>JAUZPS010000029.1 GCA_030705945.1 Bacillota bacterium | reverse complement strand
TCAGTTGATAGGTTATAAAATTAGTGAAGAGATTTTTAAGAGTGAAAACTCGACAATTTTTCGGGGAACCCGGGATTTGGATAATCAACCTGTCATAATTAAGTTATTGAATAGTGAATACCCAACTGATAAAGAACTATCCTTTTTCATTCGGGAATATGAAATTATGTATAAGATAGCCGGTGATGGAATCATCAAGGTTTATGCGCTGAAAAAATACAAAAATAGCTTAGTAATCATTATGGAGGATATAGGGGGAGAATCCATTGACAAAGCGCTAAAAACTATAGAGCTCAGTCTTGCGGAAAAATTAGAGCTGGCGATTAAGATAACTAAATCCTTAATTCAAACGCATCAACAAAACATTATACATAAAGACGTCAATCCAACCAATTTAATATGGAATAATAAAACGAATCAGGTTAAAATTATTGATTTCGGTCTTTCTACCGAATTAACTAGAGAAGCGTCTCAATGCATCAACTTGAACATTCTAGAAGGAACATTGGATTATATATCACCTGAACAAACCGGAAGAATCAACAGGCCGGTGGACTACCGAACTGATTTGTATTCACTTGGTGTTACCTTTTATGAATTATTCACTGGCCAATTACCATTTTGTGTAGATGACGAATTAGAGCTAATTTACTGTCATATTGCTAAAACTCCAATTCCTCCTGTTGATATAAATCCTAAAATTCCTCATATACTCTCAGAAATTATAATGAAATTGATTTCCAAAACAGTGGAAGAAAGGTATCAATCGGCATTGGGCTTAATGAAGGATCTGGAAATTTGTCAACAATATCTTAACTCAACAAATCAAATCGACGGCGAATTCCTGCCAGGACAGGGAGATTTTCTTGACAGATTTGATATTCCCCATAAATTGTATGGACGTGAAGCAGAAATTGAAATGCTGATTGATGGTTTTGAAAAAGCTGTGGATGGCAACACGGAATTTTTGTTAGTCAGTGGTTATTCAGGAATTGGGAAGTCCTCCCTAATCCATGAGATTCGTAAGCCAATAACCGGCAAGAAGGGGTATTTTATCTCCGGGAAGTTTAACCAGTTTGAGCGGAATAATCCATATTACGGGATAACTCAGGCATTTAACGAATTGCTAAAACAGCTGCTTACACAATCCCAACATAGTTTGGATAATTGGAAGCAGCAACTTTTAGCTGCAATAGGAAGCAACGGACAGGTTATTATAGATATAATACCTGAATTGGAGCAGATTATCGGTCCTCAGCCTCAGGTTGCTGAGCTTAATCCTTTGGAAGCTCAAAATCGATTTCAGATGACTTTCCGTGAATTTATCAAAGTTTTTGCCAAGCCGGAACATCCTCTGGTAGTTTTTTTGGATGATCTTCAATGGAGCGATACTTCAACCCTTGATTTAATCAAATATATTTTGATATCAGGTAATGTTCAGCATGTTCTTTTTATCGGGGCATACAGAGACAATGAAGTTCAAGCCGGTCATCCGCTGCTTCAACTGATGGAGGAGCTTCAGCGCGGGCAGCAAGGTTCAATTCCTCAATTAAATCAAATATTTTTGAAACCTTTGGAATTTTCTGCTGTAAACCAATTAATAGCTGAAACCTTACATAGCCTTCCCGATACTACCGAGCCTTTGACAAATGTTATTTTTCAAAAGACCAAGGGAAATCCTTTCTTTATCAGCCGGATGCTAAGTTCGCTGTATCTTACCGGAACATTCACGTTTATGGCGGAAAAAGGACAATGGAATTATGACATGGAAAAAGTAGAAGCCGTAGAAATAAGCGATAATGTAGTAGACTTGCTGGTACTTGGTCTGGAATCGTTGCCTGAGGAAACCATAAGTATTCTCAAGTTGGTCGCTTGTATTGGGACTCAATTTGATTTATCGACCGTTTCGTTAATCAGTAAAAAATCTGTAGCAACCATTGGTAAGGACTTGTGGACAGCTGTCGAGAAAGAAATTGTACTGCCATTGAACAATAACTATAGATTTATAAATGCGCTAAAAGAGATGAGTCACGCGGACATGGAAATACGTTTTAGTTTTGCTCATGATCGCATCCGACAAGCAGTCTATTCTTTAATCCCGGAAAGGGAGAAGAGCGAAAACCATTTGAACATAGGGCGTGAGTATTTAAAGTCTTTCCAAGAATCAAAACGGACTGACGCGATTTTTGATATGATCAATCATCTGAATATCGGCAGGAATTTGATCTGGGATAAAGAGGACCGTATTGAACTAGCGGAGTTAAATGTCCTGGCTGGGAATAAAGCAAAGAAATCAACTGCTTTTGCTGCAGCATTAAGCTATTTTGAAACAGCTAAATCTTTATTGTCCGAGGAGGAGTGGGCAGCTGAGCCGGAAAAGCTCTTCGCTTTATTGCTTGAACAGGCTTCGGCAGCATTACTGTCGGGTGATTTATTAAAAGCGGAAGCTATTTGCGAGCATTTATCAAAAATAGCAAACAGTAATCTTGAAAAAGGCGCAGTTTCCAATATTAAAGTCTTAATACTTATTTTTCAGGGTAAACTGTTTGATACGATCGGTGAAATACGAAAAACTCTTCTTTTATTTGATATTCCTTTACCGGAAACTGCTGAGGAGATCAGCCGGAAAACGCAGGAAGGCATCATGAAGATGCAACAATTCTTAGCCAGCGCTCCTGTTGAGGAGCTCGTCAATCTTCCTGTAATGAAGGATCCGGAAAAAGTCATGGCGATGCAACTACTATTCCAGGTGGTCCCACCTGCGATTCAGGTCAATCCTCCGCTCTATATTCTGGCATCGCTGATGATGTTTGAGCTGACCTTGAACTATGGAGCATCACCGTTGTCATGCAAATGTTTTGGCGACTGCGGAGTTATTCAGGGAACGGCGCTTTCTGATTATAAAACTGGTTATAAGCTGGGAGAAGCCGCTTTTGCATTAATCAACAAATTTAAAGCAGAATCGCAAAAACCGCCGGTTTATTTTATTTTTACTTATATTTCTCACTGGCGCGTTCATTATCAGGAAAGTCTGGACTATTACAACATGTCTTACAGTACAGGACTTTTGACAGGTGATCTTATGCATGCGACTTATGCTATTGCTCATAAAGTTCATTTATTAATGTGGGTTGGCAAAAATCTGTCCGATTGCAAGGCGGAAACAGAAAATACCATAGCTTTTCTCAAACAGGCTAAGGGAGCGACGCCGTTGCTTTTAGCCGAGATTGTTTACTATATGATTCAGAAATTTCAGACAATCGAAGATCACAATGCCCCGGTGGATTTTGAAGCGATAGATAGGGATATGATTGGGATGATTGAAAGTAGCCATAATTTGGTTTCCAAGTACAGATTCTTCCAATATAATACATATGTTAATATTATTTTAGGTAATATGGAAGAAGCGGAAAAATGGAACATGATGGCGGAGAAAATTATCTTTGCGGGGGTTTCAGATTTCATCATGCCTGATCATTATTTATTTCAGGCCCTAATCCTTATTCATAAGTGGAACAAAGTAACAAAAGAGGAACAGGAGCAAATGAAAGAAACCCTTTGCAATATCCAACAACGATTAAAAAACTGGATGGAAAATTGTCCTGCCAATTTCGCTCATAAATACTATTTGATGTCTGCCGAAATGGCGATTATCGAGAATGAATCCCTTGATACAATCGTGGAGCTTTTTAAAAATGCAATTGATTCAATAGGCAATAATGATTTTATTCAACTCAAGGCGCTCTGCAATGAATTATATGGACAATTCTGGATGAGTAAGGGAGATGAAACAGCCGGGAAAGCGTACATTAGAGAGGCTTACTATTTATATAAGCAATGGGGAGCTCATCGAAAAGTTGCGCGCTTGGAAATGCAATACTCGAATTATTTTATGTCTGAAGAAACTACTCATAGAGGAACAAGAAAAGGAACAATTGCGCCAACAACCCACAGTTTGATCGATATGACTTCAATTTTGAAATCCACTCAAGCTATATCAAGAGAAATAAAGATCGAAAAACTTCTAACAATATTGATCCATACAATGATTGAAAATGCCGGAGCTCAACGTGGATGTCTATTATTAAAAAATGAGGCAGATGGCCAATTTTATATCGAAGCTGTTCAGGATGTCAATTCCAGCCAGTTTCAGGTTATGCATTCCCTCCTCTTCACAGTAAGTAAGGATCTTTGCGTAGAAATCGCGCAATACGTAACTCGAACAAAAGAAACATTAGTTATTCATGATGCTTGTTCAGACGTTAATTGGCAAAATAATCCTTATATCATGGAAAACCGCATTAAATCAGTATTGTGTTTGCCTGTTTTCTATCAAAATCGACTCAAGGGCGTTGTTTATTTAGAGAATAATCTTTCCGATAATGTATTTACTTCGGAAAGATTAGAGACTCTAAGAATTTTATCCTCCCATGCTTCTATTTCAATTGAAAATGCAAGACTTTATGAGAATATGGAGGAGAAAGTCAGGGAAAGAACAATCCAATTAAATGATGCTAATGAAAAACTTAAGGAGTTATCATTACATGACCCATTGACTAGCTTACATAATCGGAGGTATGTTTTTGAGTTCACAAATAATAAAATAAGGCAATTTGTCCAAAATAGAATAATATCACTGAACAAAAATGAAAAAAGGCAACTGTCAATAGAAGGAAATGTTATTGGCGTGTTTTTAATAGATATTGATCATTTTAAGGATGTAAATGATACCTATGGTCATTTGGCTGGTGACAATGTGTTGATTTCTATATCAAATGTTCTAAAAAATATGATTAGGGCCGAGGATATCTTGGCGCGTTGGGGTGGGGAAGAGTTCTTAATCATTCTATATAACACTAAATTAGAATACCTGGAAAAATTCTCAAGGGAAGTCCTTGAAAAGATTAAAGAAACAGCGATTGAAGTAGCCGAAAATGAAACAATACATAAGACTTGCTCCTTGGGATATGTTGAAATGCCTTTGGATATAACCAATCCTTATCTTTTAAACCTTGAACAGGTGATAAACATAAGTGATTATGCATTATATTGCGCCAAAGAGAACGGAAGAAACTGCGCGGCTCACTTTAGATTAATAAAACAGATTGGATCTGAAAATGATATTAAAAATTATTTGACGAATCTATCAAAGACTACCAAATTGAATGAAGAGTATTTTAAAATAGAGTTTGTTTAGGTTTGGGGCGGGTTAGTTTTCGAAAAAACTAATATATAAAAAGCAATTAATCTTTTACATTTGCCTATCACAAAATAACGTTAAAGCGTTCGTTATTTTGCTCCGTCAAATGTAAGATTAATAGTGCTTTTTATATAGTAATGGGGGGGACATGATGATCTACCTGAAAGGTTATAAAATTAAAGAAGAGATTTTCAGAGGCGAAAATTCCACAATCTTTCGGGGCATTCGGGATGCAGACAATTGTTCTGTTATTGTTAAGTTATTAAATAAAGAATACCCTTCTCCTAAAGAGCTATCCGCTTTCATCCGGGAATATGAGATTATGGATAAGTTAACTGGCAATGGAATAATTAAGGCGTATGCTATATTAAAATACAATAACAGCCTTTCTATCATCATGGAGGATATCGGAGGAGAGTCAGTTTACAGTGTATTGCAATCCTCTAAAGCAGATATTTTTGAGAAATTTAAGCTGGCGATTCAAATGACCCGTTCATTGGTTCAATTACATCAGAAAAACATTATTCATAAAAATGTCAATCCAGCCAACTTTATCTGGAATTATAAAACTAATCAAGTAAAAATCATTGATTTCGGTATTTCTGCCGAGTTGATCAGAGAAGCGCCTCAATGCGTCAACTTAGATATTTTGGAAGGGTCGTTGGATTATATATCCCCTGAGCAAACGGGGAGAATAAACAGACCCGTCGATTACAGAACCGATTTATATTCTCTAGGAGTAACCTTTTATGAATTATTTACAGGGCAATTGCCTTTTAAGGGTAATGATGAACTAGAGATAATATACTCCCATATCGCTAAAACTCCAATTCCTCCAAGAGAGATAAATCCTGAGATTCCGGCTATCCTCTCAGATATCGTGCTGAAACTGATTTCTAAAACAGCGGAAGAAAGGTACCAATCTGCTTTGGGGTTAATAAAGGATTTGGAATATTGTCAACAGTATCTTTACTCAATGGGAGAAATTGACAGATCGTTCATACCTGGAAAAGGAGATATTCTCGATAGATTTGAGATTCCCCATAAATTATATGGACGTGAAGAAGAAATTGAAATGATGATTGATGGCTTTGAAAAAGCAGCAGACGGCGGTCGAGAGTTTTTGCTGGTAAGCGGTTACTCAGGGATAGGAAAATCCTCGCTGATTCATGAGATTCGTAAACCTATAATTGGTAGAAAAGGATATTTTATAACAGGCAAATACAATCAATTTGAAAGAGTTATCCCATATTTCGGGATAACTCAGGCGTTTCAAGAATTAATAAGACAACTGCTGGCGCAACCGCAATCCAGTCTGGATAATTGGAAAAAGCAGCTACTTGATGCCATGGGATGCAATGGACAGGTCATCTTAGATATAATACCTGAATTGGAGCAGATTATCGGTCCTCAACCTCAGGTGGCCGAGCTCAATCCTTTGGAGGCTAAAAATCGGTTTCAGATGGTTTTTCGTGAATTTACCAATGTTTTTGCGAGGCGGGAACATCCTTTGGCGATTTTTCTTGATGATCTTCAATGGAGCGATATTTCTACACTGGACTTAATCAAATACATTTTAACATCGGGTAATGTACAGTATATTCTTTTTATAGGCGCGTACAGAGACAATGAAGCGCAAGCTGGACATCCGCTTATTAGACTTATGGAGGAGTTGAAGAACGAGCAGGAGGATTCAATCCAGCCACTTCATCAAATATTCCTAAAGCCATTAAAATTCTCTGCAATAAATCAATTAATTGCTGACACCTTTCACAGTCATCCCAATGAGACTGAGCCTTTGACAAATATTATTTCTCAAAAGACCAAGGGGAATCCGTTTTTTATAAGTAGGCTATTAACTTCGTTATATCAGCAGGGAACTTTTACATTTCTGGCTGAAAAAGGACAATGGGCATATGATCTGGAAAAGGTTAAAGCCGTTGAAATAAGTGATAATGTTGTAGATTTGCTGGTAAAAGGGCTGGAGTCCTTGTCTGTGGGTACTATGGATATACTCAAGCTGGCTGCCTGCATTGGTACCAAATTTGATTTAACAACTGTTTGTTTAATCAATAAAAAATCTGTTGCAACCAGCGGTAAGGATTTATGGATAGCCATCAAGGAAGAAATTATTCTTCCATTAGACGATAACTACCGTTTTATTAATACTCTGGAAGAAAAGATGGGTCCCATGGACGTGGATATGCGTTTTTGTTTTGCGCATGATCGCATCAGGCAAGCGGTCTATTGTTTAATCCCGGAGAGCGAGAAGCGTGAAATTCATTTATGTATAGGGCGCGAGTATTTAAAGTCTTTCCGGGAAACCAAACGGACTGATGCGATTTTTGATCTGGTCAATCATTTGAATATCGGTAGGACCTTGATCAGAGAGAAGGATGATCGGTTTGAACTTAAGGACTTAAATATTATTGCTGGGAATAAAGCAAAGAAATCAACTGCTTTTGCTGCAGCGTTAAGCTATTATGAAACAGCCGAATTGCTATTGTCAGAGGAAGAGTGGGCAGCATCGCAGGATAAGTTTTATAACTTATTATTAGAACAGGCGACTGCTGCTTTGCTGTCGGGTGATTTGCTAAAAGCGGACTCTATATGTGGGCATTTATCAGAAATAGCAGGCAACAATATTGAGAAAGGCGCTGTCTCCAAGATAAAAATCTTATTACTCATATATCAGGGCAAACTATCTGAAACAGTAGACGAAATACGAAGAACCCTGCGCCTTTTTAATATTGATTTACCGGAAAGCGCTGAGGAGATCAGTCGGAAGACACAGGAGGGTGTCATAAATATGCGACAGATTTTGTCGCGAACGTCGGTTGATAAGCTCATCAATCTTCCCGAAATAAAGGATCCGGAAAAAATTATGGCTGCGCAGCTGCTCCATGTGGCGCCTCCCGCGCTTCAAGCAAATCCGCCGCTCTTTGACCTGACATCGCTGATAATGTTTGAGCTGACCTGGACCTATGGAACATCACCATTATCATGTAGATGTTTTTGCGATTGTGGACATATTTTAGGAAAAGTCTTTGCTGATTATGAAACTGGTTATAAGCTGGGAGAGGCTGCTTTTGCATTAATCAATAAATTTAAAGCGGAATCGCAAAAACCGCCGGTTTGTTTTGTTTTTCCATATCTCTCCCAATGGCGGGTCCACTATCAGGAAAGCCTGGATTACTATGACATGTCTTACAGGACAGGTTTGGAAACAGGGGATCTTATGCATGCGACTTATGCTATCGCCCATAAAGTTCATTTGCTGATGTGGGTTGGTAAAAATTTAACCGAGTGCAAGGCAGAAACAGAAAGTACTATCGCTTTTCTCAAACAGGCTAAGGTCGCGGTACCATTGCTTCTAGCCGAGATTGTTTACTATGCGATTGACAAATTCCAGACGATCCCTGATGCTTGTTCCACTTCGCTGCAAAGCTCGCCATGCAGCATAGAAACGGATGCTCAACCCGATGATGGAGCTAAATTAAATGAAATGATGGATAAGATTGATAAAATCCATAATATGACTTACTTGGTGCGATTTTATCAATATAACACCTATGTAAATATTGTTTTAGGTAATATGGAAGCAGCGGAAAAATGGAACACCATGGCGGAGAAGATCAACTATGTGAAGATTTCGGATTTTCCCTTGCCTGATTATTATTTATTTCGAGCGCTGATACTAGTTCACAAATGGAACAAAGCAACAGACTCAGAACAGGCGCAAATGAAAGAAACTCTTTGCGACATCCAACAGAAAATGAAAAATTGGGCGGAAAATTGTCCTGAAAATTTTGCTCATAAATACTATTTAATATCTGCTAAAATGGCAATTATCGAGAATAAACCCCTTGATACTATCGTCGAACTTTTCCAAAAGGCAATAGATTCCATCGGCAATAATGATTTTATTCAATTAAAAGCGCTATGCAAAGAATTATATGGAAAGTTTTGGCTGGATAAGGGGAATGAGATAATTGGGAAAGCGTTTATTCAGGAAGCTCACTATTTATACAACCAATGGGGAGCTTATCGAAAAGTGGAGCTTCTGGAAAAGCAATATTCGCATTATTTTATAACTGATGAAACTGCTCTGCGGGGAGCAAGAATGTCAAAAGGAACAAAAGGGCCAAATTCAGCGACAAATCACAGTTCTATTGATATGACATTGATTTTGAATTCCACTCAAGCCATATCAAGTGAAATTAAGATTGAAAAGCTTCTAACAATATTGATTCATACAATGATTGAAAATGCCGGCGCTCAACGTGGTTGCCTGTTGTTGAGAGATGAAGAAGATGGCCAATTCTATATCGAAGCGGTACAGGATGATAATTCCAATCAGTTTCAGGTTATGCATTCGCTGCTGTGTGATGAAAGTAAGGATCTGTGTATGGAAATCGCTCAGTATGTTACTCGAACAAGGGACAGCATAGTTATTAATGACGCTTGCTCTGATGGTAGTTGGAAATATATTCCTTATATCATAAAAAACAGGGTTAAATCTGTATTGTGTATGCCTATTTTCTATCAAAATCGACTCAAGGGCGTGGTTTATTTAGAAAATAATCTTTCCGACAACGTATTTACTTCAGAAAGATTAGAGATCGTGAAAATCTTATCTTCACAGGCTTCAATTTCAATTGAAAATGCCAGACTTTATGAGAATATGGAGGAGAAAGTCAAGGAGAGGACAATCCAATTAAATGATGCTAATAAAAAACTCAAAGAGTTATCATTACATGACCCATTGACTAACTTACATAATAGAAGGTATACTTTTGAATTCATAAACGATAAAATAAATCAATTTATTCAAAATAAAATAATATCACTGAATAATAACGATAAAAGGGAATCATCAACAGAAGCAAACGTTATTGGAGTGTTTTTATTAGATATTGATCATTTTAAGGCAGTCAACGATACCTATGGTCATTCTGCCGGGGATAATGCGTTGATTGCTATATCAAAAGTTCTTAAACAGATAATCAGGGCTGACGATACATTAGTGCGTTGGGGAGGGGAAGAGTTTTTAATCATTTTATATAACACTAAATTAGAATATTTAGAAAAGTTCTCAAGGAAGGTACTTGAAAATATAAGAGAAACGGCGATTGAAGTAGCCGAAAATGAAACGATACATAAGACGTGCTCCTTGGGATATGTTGAAATACCTTTGGATATAACCGCTCCTCAACTGTTAACCCTTGAGCAGATGATAAACATAAGTGATTATGCATTATATTGCGCCAAAGAGAACGGAAGAAACTGCGCGGCTCACTTTAAAATTATAAAACATGAAGGCTTGGATAATGATATTAAAAAGTATTTAGCAAATTTATCGAGGAATACCAAGTTGAAGGAAGAGTATTTTAAAATTGAGTTTATTTAGGGAGTGTAAGATAGATAAAAAGCAATTAATCTTTTACATTTGCCTATCGCAAAATAACGTTAAAGCGTTCGTTATTTTGCTCCGTCAAATGTAAGATTAATAGTGCTTTTTATATAGATATTAGGGAGTTTCAAAAAATTCCTTGTTCAAGTTTTGTATGATGAAAACCCATTATATCAAGTTTTTAAAACTCCCAGTTGTAAAGTTTGTTTTTTGATACTACCATATTTGAAACGAAATTAATGTATAATTGATTCTTGATGATTGAAATGATCAATAATTAGTTATATACTGTGTTAAAAAATATAGATATCCATCAAACCTAAAAATTGAGGTTCATTCCGATGGTGAGTGTATTAAAATATTAATGTGTTAATTTATGCGGGAGAAAAGTAATGAAAAAGCTGGTAATCGGTATTTTAGCCCATGTAGATGCAGGGAAAACAACTCTGGCGGAAAGTATGCTTTATCTATCCGGCAGTATAAGAAAATTAGGCAGGGTAGATCATAAAAATGCTTACCTTGATACTTTTGAGCTTGAGCGCGCAAGAGGTATTACTATTTTTTCAAAGCAGGCGGAAATTACATTAGAAGATAGTAAAATATCACTGCTTGATACTCCTGGTCATGTGGATTTTTCGACTGAAATGGAACGGACATTACAGGTGCTGGACTATGCTATCCTTGTTATAAGCGGAAGCGATGGGGTCCAGGGACATACAGAAACCCTGTGGAGACTGCTTAAGCAATATAATATACCAACATTTATATTTATAAATAAGATGGATTTAAATGGAACAGACCGCGGGGCGCTTCTGGCTGAATTAAAGAAATTGCTCAATGATGGATGCATAGATTTCAGTAAAGCTCAGAACCCGAACGAATTTATGGAGAATCTAGCAGTTTACGATGAGGCTTTGTTGGACAAATACATTGAAAGTGGAGTTGTTGAAACAAAAGATATAACAGAGTTAATTGCAGACAGAAAAATTTTTCCGTGTTTTTTTGGATCCGCTTTAAAGTTAAATGGCGTGGAGGAATTTCTAAATGGACTTACGCAGTACACTAAGAGCGCGCAATATTCAGAAAAATTCGGCGCAAAGGTTTATAAGATAGCGCGGGACGAGCAGGGAAACCGCCTGACATATATGAAGATAACCGGAGGAAGCCTGAGAGTAAAAATGCTGTTATCAAATCGTAAAGATATGGGATCAGCGCAAAATCACGAGAGCGATTTATGGGAAGAAAAAGTTGACCAGATACGGATTTACTCAGGGGCAAAGTATGAAGCGGTTGATGAAGCGAAAGCAGGCGCAGTTTGCGTGGTTTTAGGACTTAGCAGGACATATCCTGGCGAAGGTCTGGGAGCAGAGGTTGCGTCAGAAATGCCGGTCTTGCAGCCTGTGCTTAGTTATCGGATTCTTTTGCCGCCGGAATGTGACGCGCATAATATGTTATCTAAGTTTCGCCAACTGGAGGAAGAAGATCCACAGCTTCATATAGTGTGGTCTGAACAGTTGAAAGAGATTCATATTCAACTGATGGGCGAGGTGCAGATAGAAATCCTGAAGAGCCTGATTTTGAATCGGTTTGGTGTTGATGTGGAATTTGGCGAAGGGAATATTGTGTATAAAGAATCTATTCTGGAACCTATGGAGGGAGTAGGGCATTTTGAGCCATTGAGACATTATGCTGAAGTACATCTTCTGATGGAGCCGAATGAACATGGAAGTGGACTTATCTTTACCAGCAACTGCAGCGAGGATTTATTGGATCGCAACTGGCAGCGGTTGATTTTAACTCATCTGGAAGAAAAGGACCATGTGGGTGTATTAACAGGTTCATCAATTACGGATATGAAGATAACTCTGATTGCCGGCCGCGCGCATCAGAAACATACAGAGGGTGGAGACTTCAGGCAGGCGACATACAGAGCGGTGAGACAAGGGTTAAAAAAAGCCAGATGTGTTCTACTGGAACCGTATTATAATTTTAAGCTGGAAATTCCATCAGAATCAGTTGGACGAGCCATGTCGGATATTCAACGCATGAGCGGGGATTTCAGTCCGCCTGAACTAGCTGGAGATACGTCTTTATTAATAGGGTATGCGCCCGTTGCAACAATGCGGGGATATCAGAAGGAAGTGACCGCTTATACCAGAGGCAGAGGAAGGCTGTTCTGCTCGCTTAAGGGATATCTGCAATGCCATAATTCTGACGAAGTGATAAAAGCTGTTGGTTATGACAGCGAGGCAGATATTGATAATCCGACAAGCTCCGTATTTTGCGCAAATGGAGCAGGATTTATTGTTGAGTGGGATAAGGTTCAAGATTATATGCATGTTGACAGCGGATGGAAACTGACAGAGCCGGAAGAACAAAATAAAGAGACGGTTACAACGAAGTCCCGCATGCATTATGGAAACACGGTGGAGGAGGATAAAGAGCTTGAAGCTATATTTGTCCGTACGTATGGGCCCATCAAACAGAGACTTGGTAGTTCCCGGAGTGGAGTTGAATATAGGAAAAAGAATGCTGAAGAAAATGTCCAGATAGATAAGAAGTCAGTTTCTAAGAAAAAAGAACCGGTGAAAGAATATTTACTGATAGACGGTTATAATATTATATTTTCATGGGATGAGTTAAATGAAATAGCAAAGGAGAATTTGGAGGCTGCAAGAAACAAACTTATGGATATCCTCTGCAATTATCAAGGCTTCAAACAATGTATACTGATTCTGGTTTTTGACGCGTATAAAGTAAAAGGCGGAGTAGGAGAAATACTTGACTATCACAATATTCATGTAGTGTTTACAAAAGAAGCTGAAACAGCAGATGCGTATATTGAGAAGGTAACTCATGAAATCGCGAGGGAACACTATGTTACAGTTGCGACATCAGACGCTTTGGAGCAATTAATCATCCTTGGACAGGGCGCAATCAGACTATCCGCAAGTGATTTTAAGGAGGAAATATTTAGGATCAATGATAAGATTCGTAGGGATTATATGGACAAGCGTCAGTATACCCGTAATTATTTAAGAGATAGATTGAGCGACAATGTTTTAGAACTCATTAATGATGATTGCGACACATGAATAGAAGTGACTGCAAAAGGAATGATAATCCAAAAGGTTGTTGGGAGTTATAGATTTAAAGATAAGTGGTATAATAATATAAAAAACAATGTACTCTTCAATAATTAAAAAAGGATTAAGAGAATGACTGAATATAGTATACGTAAAATAGAAAACCATGAATTGAAAGAGATATTTAGACATATTGAGAAGGATTTTGCTCAAGGGGAATATGCTCCATATGAAGTGTTGTATCAACAAATTCAAAATGGCGGCCAGGAAGGATTGGCTTTATATCAAGCTGAACAGAATATGGCGTATGCTATTTGCGCGGGAAGTAATCCGAATAGATTTGTTCTTATTAGTTTGCTGGCGGTATACGAGCAATTCAGAGGACAAGGAATTGGCTCTGCTTTTCTTAGAGGACTGAGAAATAAATATTCGGACAAGCAGGGCATTATTGTTGAGGTTGAGAAGCCGGAAGAAGCAAATAACAAAGAGGAAGCTGATAATCGTAAAAAGAGGATTGAATTTTATAAAAAAGCAGGGTTTTATTTGATCCCAGATATTAATTACTCTATATGGGATGTTCCTATGCATTTAATGGCAATGCCAATTTTAAACTCAATCGAGAGCATAAATCAAAATATTGGAAGCATTATTTATGATATATATATCCAATTAATGGGGAAACGCTATATACATAAATTGAAATTCAACCATTTTTGATTCCATGCTTACAAAAAGAGTATTAACTGCATTTTTTATGTAAAATCTTTTTCGCAACTTATATAGATAAAAAGCAATTAATCTTTTACATTTGCCTATCGCAAAATAACGTTAAAGCGTTCGTTATTTTGCTCCGTCAAATGTAAGATTAATAGTGCTTTTTATATAGTTCTATTACATTTTACAAAAAAATATGTATGGAAAGAAGAGTATATAATGATAAAAAGATTCCTTTTGTATCAGAAAGATGTATTGGATACTATAACGAGCAAACCAGTAATGATGTCATTATTTATGTTAATCTTGTTTTTGGCTCTCAATTCACTAAAAATAGCTCTATTTAATTTCTATATTATTCCTACACAAACCTTAGAAACATTCAAATACAAATTTATTATGGCAATTCTTATAGGTTTATTAACCTACTCAGTTGTTTTGAGTATAAGGTCAAGGATTGTTTTTATAGCGCTTTACCTTATGCAGATATTGTATATAATAGCTAATATATCATATTTTTTGTTCTACCATAGCTATTTGGATGTAACGCGATTTATACTACTTTTCAACGAGGGATTCGATGCGGTGAAAAATTCATCTGCCCCCATGAGCTTCAGAATGCTTACAGCATTTATAGATTTGCCTGTTTTTTTGTATATTGCTATTAACTATAAAAAAATACGTAATATTCGGAAAAGACTTATTTTATATAGGACGATTGCCATTTTGGCATCTATAATATTTATTATCTCAATCCAGTTTTCAAATAATGCGCATAATAATTTTATTGCAACCATCTTGCAAGACCGCTATAGAGGTGAATCTCCCATCGTCCAGTGGTATGGCACATTGATCAATAATTTTGTAAGCATTACGCGAATTGGAGACGAAAATAATATTATAGGTAGCTTTAAATATGGAAAAACTATTGAAGTTGATAAAGATTCAACAGATAATCCTAATTTTATAGTAATACAGGTTGAGTCTATGGATTCTAATGTTATAAATAAAAAGTATAAGAACCAATATATTACCCCGTATCTTAAATCACTATCAGAGAAAAATGTTTATTACCCGTATGTTATGAGTTATCACAAAGGAGGAGGAACTTCTGACAGCGAGTTTTCTATTATAAACAGTATTGAACCTTTAGAAGATTATCCAGCAATGAAGCTTTCAAATTATGATTATTCGAACTCCTTTTTAAAGAGCCTTGCTAAAGAATCATATACAAATATTGCCTTCCATGGGAATTCAGATGTCTTTTTTGGCCGGGATACCGCTTTTCCTGAAATGGGGTTTCAGAAATTCTATGACATAGATAAAATGGGTTTGAAGCAAGTAGGATGGGGCGCGCCTGATAAAAAAGTATTCAATTTTGCTGCCAAAACTATAAATAATCTACCCGCCCCTTATCTTGCTTATATAATAACAATGACCAGTCATACACCTTTTACAAATGCTCAGAACTATTATAATAAAAGCGCTTATGATGATATCAAGAATCAAACAGTAAAGAATTATTTTAATTCAATGTCTTATGTTGATGAATGTATTAAAAATTTTATTGATGATATAAGAGCTCAAGATAGCAATACTTATTTCTTTATATGGGGAGATCATGCTCCAAATATAACAACTGATTTGTATAGTCAGTCTTCATTTAGTGAAGGCGATAAGTTTTTTGAATTTGTGCCTTTAATAATTATTACGCCAGATTATAAAAAGTATAAGGAAACTAAAGAAGTCGCTTCTTTCTTAGATATTGCGCCTACCATTCTTGATAATTCAGGACTATCTTTTAAAATAAAATCTGATGGTAAAAATTTATTGGACATGGATAGTATTGGTAAAGAAATACCTTTTAAAGGACGTAAGTTTGATAGGGAATATTTGTTCAGTATCTTAAATTGATTGATAAATAATTACTGCATTCTTGAACATCTGTTCAGCGCAACTTTATTAAAATCAATTAGGTAGTATCAAAAAATAAACTGGTCAACTGGGAGTTTCAAAAACTTGATTTAATGGGTTTTCATCATACAAAACTTGAACAAGGAATTTTTTGAAACTCCCTTAATCTTTACATTTAGCAGAGCAAAATACCGTTAAAACCGTTCGCTATATAAAAAGCACTATTAATCTTACATTTGACGGAGCAAAATAACGAACGCTTTAACGTTATTTTGTGATAGGCAAATGTAAAAGATTAATTGCTTTTTATATATTTTGCTCTGCTACTACCACAAACCCTTTTTTATCTATGCTTTCTTAAATACAATTGGTTGATTTTCGTATCCGATTTTATAAGTCTCAACAGACAGAATCTTTACATCCTCAAGAGGCTTATCATTTTTTCCTACATTTACAGTTGCTATCTTATCAACAACTTCCAAACCTTCATATACCTGACCAAAGACTGAGTATTTGCCGTCAAGCCACGGCGCTCCTCCAGCTTTGGAGTATGATTCAATTATCTTCTGGTCCAAGCCGAGTGATTTACAATACTCCTTTGTTTGATCGTCTATAGAAGGGTTTTGGACTATAAAAAACTGGCTTCCGTTGGTGTTTGGGCCGCTGTTTGCCATAGACAGCGCGCCTCGGATATTAAAGAGCTTGCTGCTGAACTCATCTTTAAATGGCTTGCCCCAGATACTTTCGCCACCCATGCCAGTACCTTCAGGGTCCCCGCCCTGAATCATAAAATTATTTATTACTCTATGAAAGATTAGGTTGTCATAATAACCCTTCTGTGACAGCTTAACAAAGTTTTCAACCGCTAATGGAGCATCTTCATAAAAAAGCTTTATCTTTATATCTCCGAAGTTAGTTTTCATTACAGCAACCATATCGCCCTTTATAGGTTTGGCTAGCTGGTAACTGAAGGAAGAAGAATTATCGAGTATTGATACAAGCTCGCTAACTTTTTGGGAGTCCAGACTTTTTTTTGAATTGCTGATAATAATCAAGCCCTTCTCATAAAATACTTCTTTACCAAGGGCGTTTTCCGCTAATGCTCTTAAGGGTACAAGCATTCTTCCATTTATTATTTGAGCGGGCTCGTCCAGCAGGACTTTCTTGTCATTAATCAGCATTGTATTGTCGCTTGATTTAAGCTTAATACTGCTGTTATTAATATTTATTGTCGCTGTTTTAGCAGCGTTGTCATAGCTTACCTGAGCACCGAAGTTTTCCGAAATAAACCTCAGGGGAATAAGTGTTCTGCCGTTTTTTACAATTGTCATAACATCCTTATTAGAAGTATCGATATAAGTGTTAGTATTGTTTGCAAGAGCCATGTTGCTGTTTACGAACAACGCTACGGCATCACTTAAATCATTTTCGAGATCTTTAGAAATTCCAAATACGATAAAACTATTTGATATAATGAACAACATTAATAAAAATCCCATAATATTTTTTGCATGCATAATTAAATTTAACCTCCGTTACAAAGTTTTATGTGTTTAAAGTATAACATATGGGAGAAGTTGGCGTAAATAATGAAATGTTGGATGAACAAGCTGTCTGTTATGAAGCCAGAGTATTTATCTTTTGTTGATTCTGAAAAATGGAGGCAAGTAAAATCTTCTGCGCACCTCTTTGGTATAACCGTAGTCTACGATAATCGGTTTTCCATTGATTTGCCCCCAATTTACTGCCTTCCCAAAGTCCCAAACTAACAGATTATAGCTTCTTGAGATTTCCTGAAGTTTTTGTGTCTGATAAAGCTCTTGGTTGTTTTTAACATTAAAGTGCTTCCAAACAAAAGAAATGTCATTAATTCTATCAGCTTTATCCATTATGAGGAAAGTTAACCCTTTTGAAACAGCTGTAATGTTTGCTAGCAAGCCCGAATCATCCGCCATAGAAATTCTATACTCAGCTTCATTTTGACCAATTCCCTTGTAGTTTCTCGCTACTTTTACAACATATCCATTTCCTAAATCAAATACTATTCTCCCTGAACCTATGCCAACGCATTTGTAAAATCCGCTTGTTATATTTTTTGAAATTTGCTTAAAGTCAATGTTCTTAATATTTTCATCCACATTTTTACTGTTTTCCATAATTTATTCCTCACCACTTTGTTGCAAATTATATATTTTGCAATAAACATTTTACATACATTTTTTATATTGCAAAATATATACCTTGATTCATAAGTTGCGAAAAGTTCAGCTTTGATAGTAAAATGCAGACGTATTAACTGCATTTTTAATGTAAAATCTTTTTCGTAACTTATATATATTAGATCAATTAAGGTAGTATCAAAAAAACTTAGCAACTGGACGTTTCAAAAACTTGATATAATGGGCTTTCGTCGTATAAACATGAACAAGGAATTCTTTGAAACGCCCTAATCCTTTACATTTATCTATCGCAAAATACCATTAAAATCATCCGATTTTTGCTCTGCTAAATATAAGATTAATAATGAT
>JAUZPS010000289.1 GCA_030705945.1 Bacillota bacterium | reverse complement strand
TGTTTCCTATATATTTTGCAGATTATTAACCTACAGTAAAAATAAAAGGGAAATTTAATACTTCTAATATAAAAATTTCTGGTGTGTATATATTATTTTGTGTTAGAATTAATAATAAATTCTTAAGCAATCTATTATATTTAAATCAATTAATCATACATTATCTATCGCAAAATACTGTTAAAACCGTTCGTTATTTTGCTTTGCTAAATGTAAGGTTAGTAATGATTTTAATATATATAAAAAGCAATTAATCTTTTACATTTGCCTATCACAAAATAACGTTAAAGCGTTCGTTATTTTGCTCCGTCAAATGTAAGATTAATAGTGCTTTTTATATAGCAACGATTATAATATAGTAAAGAAATAAGAGGAGTTGATTCTATTGAATATTATAGAAATGGCGGCTAAAGCAAAAGAAGCTTCCATTAAGCTTTCTGCTATAAACGGAGATAAGAAAAACAAGGCTTTGGAAAGAATAGCTATAAAGCTTGAAGAAAGAAAAAATGAGATAATTGAAGCCAATAAAGAGGATATACAAAGAAGCGAGAAGGAAAATCTTGCTGCTCCACTGCTGAAGAGACTTAAATTTGATGAAAATAAAATTAAGGATGTCATTGATGGAATAAAGAGCTTGATTGGTCTTGAGGATCCTGTAGGAAAGACAATACATTCAACCGTACTTGATGATGGTCTTGAATTATTCAGGGTTACATGCCCAATTGGCGTTATAGGAATAATATTTGAATCAAGGCCTGACGCATTAGTTCAGATATCGACACTTTGTCTCAAAAGCGGAAACAGCGTACTTTTAAAAGGTGGGTCAGAAGCAAGAGAGACTAACAGGATTTTAACAAAGGTGATAAATGAAGCTTCCATTGAAGCTGGCATGCCTGATGGATGGATTTCGCAGATGGAAACAAGGTCGGATGTTTCAGAAATGCTAAAAATGGATGGCTATATTGACCTTATAATACCAAGAGGTTCAAACGAATTTGTAAGGCATATTATGAATAATTCAAAGATTCCTGTAATGGGACACGCCGATGGGATATGCCATTGCTATGTTGATAACGATGCCGATTTGGAAATGGCGGTAAAGGTGGTTGCTGACTCAAAGACCCAATATGTGGCGGTTTGCAACGCAACGGAAACTCTATTGGTAAATGAGGATATTGCTAAAGTATTTCTTCCAGCTCTCAAGGTTGAGATGGATAAAAGACAGGTGGAGCTTATAGGTTGTGAAAATACTCAAAAAATTATATCGGTTAAACCGGCTGTTGAAGAAGACTGGAAAACCGAGTATTTGGATTATGTATTGTCAATTAAGTTAGTTAAAGATGTGGATGAAGCGATTGCTCATATTAATAAATATGGCTCGGGTCATACAGACGCCATTATTACCAAGGATAAAGCCAAAGCTGCAGCGTTTATGAGTCTGGTTGATTCGGGAAATGTATTCTGGAATTGTTCTACAAGATTCTCAGATGGTTTTAGATATGGATTTGGAGCTGAAGTCGGAATAAGTACAAGCAAAATACACGCGAGGGGCCCTGTTGGTCTTGATGGACTTATAATCTACAAGTATAAATTGATTGGGAACGGGCAGACAGTTGAAGAATATTCAAAGCATATACGAACTTTTAAACACAGAATGTCAGATAAAAATTTTCCACTATAAGTTTTGCAAGATAAAAACCATTATATCAAGCTTTTAGGCGCTATGTAGGTTTGATTTTGTCTATTGAAAGAGTAAGTAAATGCCGATATCATAATTACAGTTTGTATATAGATTTTTACAAAAGAAAGGCGTGAAGACGTTGAAAAATTCAAATTTCATAAAAAAAGGCAGAGCAGTATTTGTGCTGTTCCTTTTTGCTGCTATATTGTCTGCCTTGATTTTTCGGTTTGGATGGCTGCAAATAGTTGAAGGTGAAGAGTTGAAGTCAGCAGCTTTTAGCCAGCAGACCCGGAATACTTTTATATCGCCTAGAAGAGGTGATATTTACGACAGAAATGGAAAAGAACTCGCAGTCAGCATTCCATATTACACAATTTCCGTATGCCCTGAAAACATATATAAGCTGCGTGAAGATACTGGTTTGATTGCGTCAAAACTTTCAGAGATTCTCAAGGTTGATGAGAATGAAATCTTAAAAAAACTCAAAAATACTGCAAGCCAATATCAGTTAATTAAAAGAAAAGTCGATAAGGATACCTCTGAAGGATTAAAGAGTTGGATTAAGGATAAAAAAATCCAGGGTATTTATATAGATGAAGAACCTAAAAGGTTTTATCCTGCAGGAAATTTAGCTGCCCATGTAATAGGATTTACCGACTTTGAAAACAATGGAATTACCGGTATTGAAAAAATGATGGATAAGTACCTCAAAGGAAAACCGGGTAAAATCTTAAGCGAGGTTGATGCTGACGGGCAGGGAGTTATGCCAAATGACGAGAAGGTCATCGATGTAAAGGACGGCTCAAACGTTGTCCTTTCAATTGATGAGGTGATTCAGAATATTACGGATAACGCGCTTACCGAAGCGATAAAACAATATAAAGCTGTAAACGGTGGAACGGCAATTGTAATGGATCCAAGAACAGGTGAAATACTTGCAATGGTATCAAAACCAGATTATGATCCTAATAAGCCCAACGCCGCGCCCGTTGGAGCGGATCCCAAGAAGTGGAAAGGCAGCGAAAAGAACGAAGGCGAATTTTTATGGAATTACATATGGAAAAACAAGACGCTAGCTGATACATACGAACCCGGTTCAACGTTTAAAACCATAACATCGGCAATAGGAATTGAAGAGGGATTGGTTAACCCTGACTCAACAGTTAATGACTTCACTTTCAGAGTGACAAAAAATTCTCCTAAGATAGACTGTCATATTCCCAACAGGCATGGAGTTGAAACCTTCAGACTCGGGCTATATAGATCCTGTAACCCGGTTTTTGCAAAATTATCACAGGATATAGGCATCGATAGATTTTATGGATACTTAAAAGCATTTGGGTTTTATGATAAAACAGGTATAGAACTACCTGAGGAAATGAGCGGCATTTTTCAACCAAAGCCCGCAAAACTTGATTTAGCTGTTGCCTCATTCGGACAGAGGTTCACTATAACACCGCTTCAGTTAATAACCGCATATTCAGCAATCGCAAATGGCGGCAAGCTGTTAAAGCCGCATATTGTAAAAGAGATAACCGATCAGGATGGTAATATAATTGAAAGAAATGAACCTGAGGTTGTAAGAAATGTAGTATCAAAACAGACCTGCGATACCCTAAAGGATTTGTTGCTAGGAATTGTTAATGACCCCAATGGCACCGGCGGCAACGCTTATGTAAAAGGGTACGCTGTTGCTGGTAAAACAGGGACTGCTGAAACGACAAAAACCACTAACCGTTTAGGATTGCCTGATATAGCCGCAAACGCCAAAATAGCATGGACCACTCCAATTGACTATAAAAACACTGAAAGGTATGTTGCGTCTTTTGCGGGTATGGCTCCTGTTGATAATCCAGTACTTTGCGTGTTAGTAGTACTTGATTATCCAAACATTGTTGAACATACCGGAGGAATTGTGGCGGCTCCAGCTGTAGCTAAGATTATTGATGAAACACTAGATTATCTTGGCGTTGACAGAAAGTACACAGAACGTGATAAAAAGCTTATTCCAAAAGAGTTTACTGTTCCAGATGTAACTAATATGGATATTGAAAAAGCCGCTGATGAATTAGGCAAGTGCAAGCTTGGATTTTTCAAAGAGAATGGGGGAGACAACAAAAATTTAAAAGTTGTTTCACAATATCCTAAACCGGGAACTATTCTTAGAGAAAATTCATATGTGACTTTATATATGTATAAAACTGAAAAGCCGATAACAGTTAAAGTGCCTGATCTAAGCAATAAAACTGTTCTTGAAGCTACAAAAGCTTTAAATGACGTAGGCTTGAATATCAGAGTAAATGGTGATGGAACAGCGATATCACAGTCAGTTTTAACTGATAAGGAAATGCAGAAGGGATCGGAAATTGAAGTGAATTTCAAATCGAATGTACAGATTGAGGACTAATTTTTATTATGAGAGATATTGATTTTCAGGGCGTTTTAAAAAATTCCCTGTTCAAAGAATAATTATTATATAAGTTGCGAAAAAGATTTTACATTAAAAACGCAGTTAATATGTCTGCATTTTACTATCAAAGCTGAACTTTTCGCAACTTATGAATCAAGGTATATATTTTGCAATATAAAAAATAGATGTAAAATGTTTATTGCAAAATATATAGTAAATTTTAATTAAACTTTTTGGCAATAATAACTTATCGGAAAATTATCAGTACAAATACTTTTGAAAGGGATGTTGGAATGTATTGGATTGATAAACTTGAGCGGAAATATGGGCGGTTTTCAATAAGAGGATTAGTAAGATATCTGGTTATCGGTATTTCTATAATTTTTGCGTTAGACGTATTTTCAAACGGGACTGTCACGGATTTGCTGGCGCTTGATACAAGTAGAGTGTTAAGGGGAGAGGTATGGAGGTTACTGACATTTATATTTGTTCCTCCTATAAAAGGCGTCATTGCAATAATTTTTCTGTTATATCTTTTTTATATGTTTGGAACAGCCCTTGAGAAGTATTGGGGAAGTTTCAGACTTACCTTATACTATGTTATAGGCGTGATATCCGCAATAATTGCCGCATTTATTACAGGCAGTGGCACAGCAGAGTTTATCAATTTGTCATTTTTTCTTGCTTTTGCTTATATTTATCCAAATTTTCAACTGCTTATATTTTTTATAATACCAGTAAAAGTTAAATACCTGGCAGTTTTTGAGTTGATTTTTGTACTGTTCACTTTATTATTCAGTCCTATACCTGAAAAAGTTGCGGCGCTTATTTCGTTTTCTAACTTCCTGCTGTTTTTTGGAGGGGAGATATATAGAAAATGGGTTGAGCCAAAAGTGAAGAATGTGATAAAGCAGCAGAAACGCAAGAAATTCAAGGTGATTGTTCCTGATAAGAATTATAAATTCGTACATAAGTGCAGAGTTTGCGGAAGAACATCGGAAGACCATCCAAAACTTACTTTCGCATACTGCTCTAAATGTGGCAGCGATTATGAATACTGTAATGAGCATCTAAAAAATCATAATCATTGATTTAAATTATATAGAAAGCGCTATTAATCTTACATTTGAAAGAGCAAAATAACGAATGCTATAACGTTATTTTGCTCTTTCCATGTAAAAGTGATTTTTACCATTTTTCAATTTTGCATAACTTACAGGTTTTAGTCTTGGTATCAACTTTTACAGAATAACACCAGCTAAACTTCTTTGTTATATAACTTTTACTTGGAGGGGTTTTTACTGCTATACTTTCAGTGGTATATACCTTGAAGACGTCTTCGTTATAAGAATAGCCTATTGCGTATATATCATAGCTACCGAGGCTTTCTTTAATTCCTTTCTTGAAAAGGTCTGAAACCAGCTTCTTTTGTGAGGTATAAAGACTGCTGTCTTTTAGGAGCGTTGGTTCTACCTTTTTAAAATCGTTAGTGTTGATTGCGGATATAATCTGGGTTTCGTAATTTTTCATTGCGTTCTGAATCTGAGTTGATAAAGAATCGCTGATATCTCCTATTAAGTTAATCTTAGAATTTTTGATGATCTTATCAAAAGAGTTCCAGAACGCGCTTTTAGCGTCGATAATATCGCTTATCTGACCATAAGGGATATTGAAAGTCACAAAGCCGCATGCGTATGCAGCGATATCATAGGGCGCAAAGTATACCGATAAACAATCCTTATTTATTCTAAATCCTATATTTTCTCCTACTGCTGGTTTAGTGTCAAAATAAGTATATGCTAAACTTTCATCTGTAATTTTCAGATTTAATTGAATTTGCTTGGCAACTAAAGCTGTGAGCCTTTCTGTAAATTTGGAGTTTGACTTGAATAAATTCTTTAACTGGTAAACAGCGCCTGTTTTTAAATCTATATGGTAGGTCTCATCAGAAGGCATACCGTGCGCTGCGCCTGTCGGAAAGTAATAGCCTGTTTTCTCAATAAGGAGAAGATTTTTGTTAATGTTTACCGTGTATGTAGTAGAATTGGTTGCGTCAGCGTTTTCTGGTTCATCAGAAGGTTCTTCCGGAGCTTGGGAGGTAAGAAATAGCTTCTTTATCTCAGCATTTATATTGTCCTGCGTCGCTTTATCTGATATGCCAAGGATTTCAGGGTATTCAACATCAGTAAAATAGTTTATTCTGTCATAATGATTTTTTACTTTTATTCCCCCTGAAAAGGAGTACTTTATATCATCCTGACGCCAAATTAAAGAACCATCCTTTT
>JAUZPS010000288.1 GCA_030705945.1 Bacillota bacterium | reverse complement strand
TTTATGGCAAAATACTGTGGAACCGTTTGTTATTTTGCTCTTCCAAATGTAATATTAATAATGATATTAATATTAGTTAGTTTTTAAAGCCTCTTTTATATAAAAAGCACTATTAATCTTACATTTGACGGAGCAAAATAACGAACGCTTTAACGTTATTTTGTGATAGGCAAATGTAAAAGATTAATTGCTTTTTATATAGACTGTTCAACTAAATTTGTTGAACTAACATTATAAACTTATTTTTCAGTTCAATATTTATAACATCCCCTATATTATTCTCGAAAAAATTTAAAAAAATTCAACTGTAAATATAATGCGCATGTAATTGCATGTAATTATGTGGGAATATTCTAAAAATTTTTGAGCATAATAAATAAGCTTCGCTCCAAAATAAATATGATACTAAAAGTTTTTATAATATTTTTTAAAGCTTAACATATAATAACGTTAGGAAAGGATGATAAAATGAAAGCTGTTATTATGGCGGGGGGTGAAGGCACAAGATTAAGACCGCTAACATGTAATCGACCAAAACCCATGGTTCCGATTATAAATAAGCCTGTTATGGAACATATAATTGAATTGTTAAAAAAATACAATTTAGTTGATATAGCAGTAACGCTTCAATATATGCCTGAATTAATAAAAGAGTATTTCGGAAACGGCAGCGAATTCGGTGTTAACATGAAATATTATGTTGAACAAACACCGCTTGGAACAGCTGGCAGCGTTAAAAATGCTGATGATTTTCTTGATGATACTTTTGTTGTTATAAGTGGTGACGCATTGACAGATATTGATTTGCAAAAAGCTATTGATTTTCACTTTAGTAAAGGATCTATTGCAACAATTATACTTAAAAAAGTTGATGTGCCATTAGAGTATGGAGTTGTTGTAACAGATGAAGAATCAAGAATTTCAAGATTTTTGGAAAAACCCAGTTGGGGAGAAGTTTTCAGTGATACTGTGAACACAGGTATTTATATACTCTCTCCTGAAGTGCTCAAATATTTCAACAAAAATGAAATGTTTGATTTTAGTAAAGATCTATTTCCTATACTTTTAAAGGAAAAGAAGCCTTTGTATGGATTTATAACAGATGACTATTGGTGTGATATTGGTGATTTGAGGGCTTATAGCCAGGTACACATGGATATACTTGAAAATAAAGTTAAGGTAAATATTCCAGGAGAAGAAGTTCAACCTGGAATTTGGATAGATGAAGGTTGCGAAATTGAAGAAGGAGCAAAAATTGAGTCTCCTTGTGTAATTGGAAAAAATACCAGAATAAAAAACTTGGCAAACATCGGTAGCTTTTCGGTTGTTGGCGATTGCAATATAATTGATGAAAGAAGCGGAATTAAACGCAGTATCTTGTGGAAGAACAACCTGATTGAAAAAAATGTACAGGTTAGGGGCAGCGTTATATGCAACAAAATTCACTTTAAAAATAATTCATCAACTTTCGAGAATTCTGTAATTGGCGATGATACTATAGTAATGAGTAATGCTGTAATTAAGCCTAATATAAAAATATGGCCCAATAAATTAATCGAGGAGGGAGCAGAAGTTAACTCCAATCTCGTTTGGGGCTCTAAATTTACAAGATCTATTTTCGGCAACAGAGGCGTTGCTGGTGAAATCAATGTTGACATTACTCCTGAGTATGCTTCCAAATTAGGAGCCGCATATGGGGCTGCCTTTAAAGGAAAAGCAAAAATTGGTGTCAGCTGCGACGATTCGACACCTGCGCAGATGCTTAAGGTCTCATTTATTTCAGGACTTCTGTCTGCAGGAATAGAAGTTTATGACTTTGGAAAGATGCTGCTGCCTATAACCAGGGCGGCAATAAGATTTTATAAGAACGATGGCGGCATCCATATAAGCACATCTACCGAGGACATTGCTCGGTTGTTTGTTGATTTCCTTGACAAGAATGGAAGCAATATCGATAGAGGTACTGAACGTAAAATAGAAAATGCGTTTGTAAGGGAAGATTTCAGCAGATGCGAAGGAGATTGCATCAAGGAAATAAAGCATATTCCTGATTATAGCGAGTTTTATCTGAGAAATATAATTAATAATGTTGAATCAAGCAAAATGAAGTATAAAATAGCATTACATTCAAAATCAAAATTTATTTTGACAACCATGAACGAACTTCTTACAGGGCTTGGCTGTGAAGTTGAGGTTGTTAATGTAAAACTGATGAATTTAAAAACAATGAGACAAAGCATGACCTCTAACGATGTGAAATACTTTACAAGTCATATAAAAATGAACAATTTCGATATCGGCGTTTCAATTGAAGATACTTCGGAGAAAATGATGCTTGTAGATAATAAAGGCAGAATTGTAACGGAAGATATGTTTATAGCTCTTATATCCCTGATCTTCTTTAAAAATGTCCAAGGCGGAACCGTTGTTGTGCCAATTTCGGCAAGTCATGTAGTTGAGAAAATAGCCGGAGAGAATAACGGAAAAGTTATACGCGCTAAAACATCAACCCAGGATCTAATGGAAAAAATATTGGGAAATGATTTAAAGGCGGAAATGCTAGATCAGTTTACAATGCATTTTGACGCTATGGCAGGCCTTGTGAAGATATTGGACTTCATGCAAAAAAACAACTATAAATTATCAGACCTCGTAGATATGATACCTGATTTTTATATAGACAAAAAAGAAGTAGAATGCCCTTGGGAAGCAAAGGGTAAAGTAATCAGGCATATTATGCAGGAAAACAGCGGCGACAGCATTGAGACATTAGAAGGAGTTAAGATATTTAAAGAAGGCGGTTGGGTCCTTGTCCTTCCTGACGCTGAAAAACCTGTATGCAATGTAATAAGCGAGAGTTACTCTGCTGAGTTCGCAGAAGAACTAACAAGCATCTATATAAATAAAATACGGGAAATAAGCAGAGGCTAGGCGATAGAGCGGAAATAACTTTTTATATATTAGTTTAGATAATTTATGGCAATAATATATTAAAGAAACTTAAAAAATATTACTTCTTTTTATCGAAGTAATATTTTTTTAATATGCAAAAAAATTGGATGTAAAATGTTTATAGCAAAATATATATTAAAACTTCTTGAATTAATATAAATTTAAAAGTAGAATATACATATATATTTTGCATTACAAACAATTTTTAAAGATTTCGAACTCTAAAGTAAAATTACTAAAAACTTTGTATATAATAAGGAGCTGTTTTTATGCAGCAAAATAAAAAAATTATATTTCTGGTCATATTCACCATTCTAGGTCTAATGGCGTCTCTTCAGATAAAAAGTATTATATACGCAAACAACAAAATAAAGTCTCAGTCTTTAAATGACACCGAAAGGCTGAAAAGCGAGATACAAAAAGAGAAAGATATAGGCAAGGCATTGACAAAACAGGTATCTTCAAAAGAAAAGACCAAAGAGGAAAATTTAAAAAACGCTATTTCTTCAAGGAATGACGATAGTTTGAAAAAGCTCAAAGACCAGGTCGACGCAGTTAATCTAAAAGCCGGCTTGACAGATGTAAAAGGCAGCGGCGTTATAATAACACTCGACGATGCCGAGGCCAGAATTAGCGAGGATGAAAGTACCCTGATACTTCATGATAAAGATCTGGTACGGGTCATAAACGAATTGAAAAAGGCAAATGCTCAGGCAATATCTATAAATGATGAGAGAGTCACAGGATTAACTGAAAATGTGTGCGCAGGGCCTACAATTATGATAAACAGAAGAAAATACACTACGCCTTTTGAAATTAAAGCAATAGGAGATTCTGAAGCTTTATATAACGCGGCTAATGACAGTAAAATTGTCTTTTATTTAAGAAGGGATAATATTAGGGTAAGCCTAAAAAAAGAAAGTGAAATTACTATTCCCAAATTCAACAGCAGTAATATTGATAGCTTACTTTCCGGTCTGGAGGTCATAGGAGAATGAAATATGGTAGAAGCATTGCAATAACAATGATTTGTGTGCTACTAGGCATGATAATGGCATGGCAGTACAAAAGCATAGATTATAATGAAAGAGCGAAAAGCCTTGAGAGAAAATCCGTCGAAGAGCTTAAGGACGAGCTTATTAGAGAACAAAAAAATAATGAAAGTCTCTCTAAAAGAAACACTGAGCTTGAAAAAGAAAATAAGGACTATGAGAACTCAAAAGGCGACGTTACAAAGGAGACTCAAATATTAAAAAATGAACTTGAGAGAGCAAGAATTATAGCAGGTCTTGTTGATGTGAAGGGCAAAGGCGTTGTGATTACTCTTGATAATGATTTTTCCGATGTTTCCGAGAGTAACCTTTTAAATGTGGTCAACGAGCTAAGAGCGTCAGATGCTCAAGCTATATCTATAAATGATGAGAGAATTATTGGCTCGAGTGAAGTCAGAGAAGCGGGAAGAAAATATATAATGATAAACGGAAAACAAATGAGAGCGCCTTTCACCATTAAGGCAATCGCTGATCCTGATAAGCTTGACAGAGCCCTTAAATTGTTAGGCGGAGTTCTTGAATCACTCAAGGAACTGCAGTTAAAGGTAGACAGCAGAAAAGATGATAATATAGTTATTAATAAGGTCAAAGATGATGGGTCCATAATAAAGACGGATTTATTAACCCCACTTGATAAATAGAAGTTATATTTATCAAGTATTCAAATATAATTATACAAAGAAATAATTAAAGTAGTATCAAAAAATAAACTGGTCAACTGGGAGTTTCAAAAACTTGATATAATGGGTTTGCATCATACAAAACTTGAACAAGGAATTTTTTGAAACTCCCTAAAGTAGCTATCCTTTAATTATTCCGGCGCCCCAAGAAAAGTACTAATGAATTTTTGATTATTGTACATTTTCTTGGGGTTTTATTATTCATAATAGGGGTGCGATTTCATGAATTACAATGATTTTAAATTTGGCTTTAAAATAAAGCAGTTAAGAAAAAATACCAAAAAATGCTCTATATTTTGTTTGTTGTTAGTATTTAGTTTATTAGTTTTTTCCGGCTGCGGTAAAGAGTTTGATAAGACTGAATTAAGTGATTTAGGCGGTGTTTATGCTGATAACCAGGAGCCTATTGATTTTAGCGTTGAAGTTAGCGGAAGACTCTCAGAGGACCCTAATGACGAGTCTTTGGATGTCGCTAGCATAATTTCTGAAGGAAACAGCGGTATGGCAAATAATAAAACTTTGAGATGGGGAATCGCGAGGAAACCTGACAATAAGACTCCTGACGCTGATCCCGGAACGCCTGCTTTGATAGCAAAGTATGGCGGGCTGTATTTGGGAGACACCAATAAGAAAGAGATATATCTTACTTTTGACGAGGGTTATGAAAATGGCTACACCGGAAAAATCCTCGACACATTAAGAGACAATAATGTCAAGGCTGTGTTTTTTATTACAGGGCCGTATCTTAAAGATCACCAGGAACTTGTAAGAAGAATGATTGAGGAAGGCCATGAGGTCGGCAATCATACAATAAACCATCCTAGCCTTCCGGAGGTTGATGATAAAAGGCTTGAAGAGGAACTGGTAGGACTTGATAGAGCTTTTCATGAAAAGTTCGGCAAAAATATGAAATATCTCAGACCGCCAAAGGGTGAGTACAGTGAAAGGACTTTATTTATCAGCCAGAATCTTGGATACAGAAACTTATTCTGGAGTTTTGCCTATGATGACTGGTACAAGGATAAAATAAGAGGACCTGAATATGCAAAAGACATAGTTTTGCGTAACCTTCATAACGGTGAAGTAATGCTGCTCCACGCAGTTTCAAAGGATAATGCCGACGCGTTGGATAGCATAATAAAAGGAGCTCGTGAAAAAGGATATGAATTTGGAGACATTAACAATATTAAGTGATGGAGATTTTATATGTCTACTAATAAAAAAGCAAGAAGAAAAAAGAAAGAGGAGCCTCCAAAGGTAAAGTTGAAGGAGAGAGTCACTGAGGTATTGGATCTTCCTAAAGAAGTTGTACTCGACATTCCGAAGCTAACAATGATTGGTAATACTAATCTCATTATTGAAAACTATAAAGGTATCATAGAATATGACTTGGAAAAGATAAGGATAAACACAGGGATTGGTATAATAAGGATTTGCGGCTGCGCGCTATTTATTAAAGAAATAACTTCTGAAGATATTATGGTAAATGGAAAAATTGTATCTCTGGAATATCTTACATAATAGTGTCTTAAATGTAAATTTATTTTAAAGATATAATTTGAATAAGGGCGTTTCAAAAAATTCCTTGTTCAAGTTTATATCACTAAAACCCATTATATCAAGTTTTTGAAACGACCAGTTGACCAGTTATTTTTTTGATACTACCTAAAGGTGGATTTTATGTTAATCTTGAAATTATGGAATT
>JAUZPS010000287.1 GCA_030705945.1 Bacillota bacterium | reverse complement strand
TATACCATTAAGTGGCACAGTCAGTGATAACGTAGGAGTTTCCAGAGTAACATTCCAGTATTCTGCTGATAGGAGTTCATGGAAGGACATCGGTACTGTCAATATTCAGGGAAGTCCAACGTATACCAGCGCAGACTGCAGCATTGATGTTTCATCCTTCAAGGAGGGAATCTATTATGTAAGAATAGTGGCGCGGGATATATACGGAAACTCAAGCAAGACAGACAGTTCAGCATCATATGTTGAATACAGTGTGGATCATACTTCACCAATCAAGCCTACAGGTTTGACATTGACAAGTTCCACTGGATCAATAACTGTGCAGTGGATAAAAGGAACAGAAGCTGATATTGCATATTACAATGTATACAGGTGTGAAGAGGAAGAAGGACAATATACACTTTTAGGCAGCGTATCAGCACTTTGGTACAGGGATAGGAATATACAGCCAGCAAAGAATTATTATTACAAAGTGGCAGCGGTAGATACAGCCGGAAATGCAAGTGTATTGTCAAATCCGGTTTCCGGACAGATGAAGGAGGACAATGAAGCACCGCAGATTCTAAGCTGTAATTTCCCTGACAATTCAACATTACCGGCCAACCCTGTAATAAGGGTTCTTGCTTCGGATAATTACATGTTGAAGAAGATTGTGCTGGAATATAAACCTGCGGATGAACAAAATCATGAATGGAAGGCGATTGGGAGCGTTGATGTCAATACATATAGCAGTGTTGCAAGCTTTAGCTGGGATACAAGTTCTCTAAAAGAGGGAGAATATAGTGTTCGCGCTTACGCAGAAGATGTAAACGGATTAAAAAGTGAGTATATGGTTAAGAACTATGTCTTGAATCTTAATCCGCCTGAGAAACCACAGCTTTCTCTTAAGCCTGGAGGCTGGAAAATTGAGCTTTCATGGAATAAGGTTACAAGTAATGACCTTGCTGGTTACAGGATTTATAAAAGCATCGGTGACAATATAGAATATAAAAAAATTAAAGAAACAGCAGATACAGTGTTTATTGATGAGTTATTAACCCCTGGCGCCATTTACTATTACAAAATAGAAGCAGTTGATATATATGGTAATTCCAGCTTTAGTGAAGAATGCAGCGCGACTCCAACAAATGAAGACTTGTACAAGCCTATCGCAAAAGCAGGGGAAGATCAGATTGCAGCCTTGGGAAAAGCGGTATCCTTTGATGGATCAAAATCAACGGATAATGATAGGGTTTCCATGTACCAATGGTATTTTGGTGATGGAGGAAAAGCATCCGGAGCTACGCCGATGCATACTTATACCGACTGCGGAGATTATACTGTTACCATGGCAGTATATGATCCGGCTGGGAACGTGGATGTCGGTACTCTTAAAGTTTCGGTTATTGATTACAGCAAGATAGGAACACTGAAAATACAGGTAGTGGATGATTCAACAGGAGCTGTTGTCCCTGGAGCAGATCTCTTCACAGTAATGCCGGACGGAAAGATTATAAAAAGCATTGCTGATTCCAATGGCGCTCTGGTGGTTACAGGAGAAATTGGAACCTGCAAAATATCGGCATATAAAGAGGAATATAAACCTGCTTATACAGAAGCATCAGTAGTAAATGGCAAGGAAAGCAACGTTACTGTAAGAATAAAAAGAGGACAGCTGGTTGTTGGCAGTCTCACAGTGAAAAGGCTTCAACTTGATGAAATCAAGCAGTTGGGTATTGATGTTACTGCACCTGATAATCAGTTTGTTTATAAGTACGAGATACACCTGGCTTTTAACGATTCTCTGCTGCCAAATCAGGAACTGGTTGTAAATGGCAAGGGAGAGCTAATAAATGATTGGAAGCCGGTTGTAATATGTGACAGCGATGGTACAAATTATACTGCATACCCCAGAGTAATATCATACCCGGATCACCCTGAAGTAAGGCCAACTGTAGCTTATATGGTAATACCTGCGCAGGTATCCATGCTTAAAGAGTACTTTGAGGTAACATTGACTCTGGAAAATACAGCAGATCCGCAGTTTGAGATCACTGATTCCAGCGCCACACTGAGACTTCCGGATGGATTGGAAATTGTTCCAACAGAACTGAGTAGTAAAGCCACTGTTGAGCTGGGTAAAATTATCGGAGGTCAAAATCGCGCTGTCAAGTGGGTTATAAATAGTAATAAAGCCGGAACATATAATCTAGAAGCTGAATTCAATGGCACGCTTCAGCCATTTGAGAAGCCTGTCAAGACAATATTTAAAACAAGCGAACCCATTAAGGTATGGGGGGGAAGCGCGATTGAGATCACAGTTGAAGCAGAAGAGATTGCTCATTCCGATGAAGGCTATATTCCGGGAACTCCTTACTTAATCAGGTTTGGGGTAAAAAATATTTCGGATATTGATGTAAATAGATTTAAACTGCTGCTCCAAAATGGACAAAAGTTTAGATTCAAGGACGGCCAGCCATCGGAGCAGATTATTGAGGTATTAAAACCGGGACAAACCAAGTGGTTTGAGTATTGGATAATACCAGAACTCGGTTTTGAGGGTTTCTTGGACATAAAGAATTCTGTTGCATCAGGTAGTGATGACGGTGTTAAGTGGAAGTTTGTCAGAATTCGCGCAGGCAGAGGTGACGGATTAAGAGGACTCTATTTTAACGACAAGGATTTTAAGGAATCAAAATTATATAAAGTCGACAAACAAATTAACTTCAATTGGGGTTATGGTTCACCTGATAGCTCAATAAATAAAGACCAATTCTCAGTAAGATGGTTTGGAGGTATAATGCCCAAATTACCCGAACCAATGACAATAAGGGTTGACTCCAATCAAAGTGTGAGGCTTTGGATTGATGGAGAAAAATTAATTGATACATGGTGGGATACAACCGAAAAGACTGGAAAAACATGTACTTTAACAAGTGATATGATTCATTCCATTCAATTGGAAGTAGCAAAGAACAATAGCGGTACATCAGGTGTTGCATTGTATTGGTCCAGTGAGTCACAAGCTGAGGAAATAATACCGGGAAGGTATTTGTATTCAGAATCACAATACGATAATTATTCAAAAGATATGTCAGCAATAATGGTTATCTCTAAGGATAATGAAAAATTATTAAGCGGCGCAATGGTCAGCATATCTGATATGGGATATTCCGGTACCACTGATGAAAAAGGAGTGGCTGTTCTAAAAGCAAGTGATAAAACACATAAGGTATGTGTTTCAATGAGTGGTTATTATCCTTACGAAATTGATATCGATTTTAATAAAACACCGCTCTATATAGTTTACTTGCAGAAGATACAGCCAGGATTTGAAAAAGCGCCTTATATTGAGGCCGCTTTTCTTGAAAAAGACGGTGAAAGTATTGATATGTCAGGATATCAAGAAACTATAGAGATTGGTAAGCCTAAATATACCAAGATTAATATACCTGTTAATTGGAACGGACATGGTCCGGGAGAAATCAGGCTTTATCATGCCAATAAATTTGTATTTACAAGTAATGGTGTGCTTAACAGTCAACTTGGTATTGATTTTAAAGAAGAAGGCGATGACGTATATTTAAAAGCATATGGACAGGATGGAACTGAATCCCAGCCGTTTAAAATCAAGATGAACTTTGATAAGATCGAATTGGAAAACCTGGGTGGCAACCTGAAGCTGCCAACTGACCAAATGAATTTATCGGCTCCGGAAAATAAACACATGCTTTCCAATGAGAAATTCGGTTTTGGGATCGGTCCGATTGAGTTTTCACAAGAAATAGAGGACAATAAGCTGAAAATTGAGTTTGGGTATAAAGCTTTTGATGAAAACGAATTCAATAACTTGAAGAAATTGTTTAATGACCCTAAGATAAAAATTAAAGATAGCGATGAAGAATTTGAAATGGATCCTGATTTAAGTGATTTTAATGAAAAAATGAAGAATTTTAGTGAAGCTGCAGAACTAATGAAAGGTTTACATGCGCAAAGTATCAGATATTCGATAAATGAAAAATTTAAAGCAGGCCTCCTTTTGGGAGGTTATATTGAGGCAGTACCTGATAAAAACGGAAACTGGGTTATCACAGAAGGAGGACTGTTATTAATTGCTGATGGCTCCATTAGCTGGGGGCAGCAATTTATGGTGGGACCGGTTCCACTGTTTGTAAAATTCACTGTAGGAACAGAGCTGAAGTTTCAAACAGGTATTAAAGGTAATACTCCAGATGGTTCCAATAAATCATACCAATGGAGCGGATGCACATTGGACCTGCAACTAGAGCTCAAGCCTGAGTTAGGTTTAGGTGTAGCTGATGTTGCATCTGTAAGCTTTGAAGGAAATGTTACATTTAAGATAATGACAAAATTTGATCCATCATTTGCATGGGCAGGTAGTGTAAAATTCGGATTGAGCATAATATTAAAATTATTGATATTCGAATACAAGAAAAGTTTGGTTGAGTCTAAGGAGTTGTATTTTAAAAAGTTTGAAGAGAGTAAAAGCCAAACAAACGCATTTCAGTCCTTGGAAGCTGTGGAAGATATGTACGATACGGAAAATTATTCTGTATCATCCAGAGATTATTTGAAATCACCTTCTACCTGGATTGGAGATAATCAATTTGCTGCGCTTCCACCAAATGAGGTAGTAAATAGCGCTCATGATAACAAAAAGGTTCTTATGGAGAATATTTATCCTGAAGCAAATCCTCAAATAGCAAAATCTGATGAGGGGGATGTACTTGTCTGGCTTGCTGACCAAGGAGACAGAAACTCAGTAAACAGAACAGAACTTGTCTATTCGGCAAAAACCAGCGAGGATGGATGGTCAGAACCAAAGTCGGTCTATGATGATGAAACCGGAGATTTTTATCATGATGTTGCATCCGATGGGAAAAATGTATTTACTGTATGGCAAAATATAAATAAGAAATTTGAAGAGTCCGATGTGACAGTGGAAGGCTTTACGGCAGCAAGTGAGATTATGGTTTCAAGGTATAATAGCCAAACAAAAGAATTTGATAAGCCGGTTTCACTTACAAACGACAATATGCTCGACAGTAATCCTTCAATATCAGTAAAAGGCGGTAATGCATTTACAGCTTGGATCAGAAATGATGCTAACGATATATTCGGTATAAATGGTAAAAACGATATAATGTATTCAACATTTGACGGTACAAACTGGAGTATACCGAAAGTCCTTGTGAGTAACGCCGGGCTTGTAATTAGTTTATCTACGGCATTTGAAGGTAAAAATGCCTACGTAGCATATTCCCTTGACACCGACGGGGACATAAGCACTTTAGAAGATAGGGAAGTTTATTATGCAGCATTAGAAAATGGAGCGGTCAAGACACCTGTCAGGTTGACCGAAAATTGTGTAATTGATTCCAAGCCTGAAGTCTTTGTAAGGAATAATAAGGTATCTGCATTATGGTATACAGAAAACAACTTGTCCTATGTGGATGACCTTTCAAGCCCGACAATAGCAAACATGTTCCAAGAGCCGGTATCAGGATTAAATGACAGCTACAAAGCTGTTACAGATGGCGCAAACTTAAGCCTGCTTTGGGTAAAAGAGGATCAGGACGGTAGTAAAGATGTATATACTGCAATTTACGATAACAATGCAGGGATACTCAGTAATCTTGTAAAAGTCACACAGAGTTCAGCAAGGGTAAAAACAGTAGATGGCGCATATGATGAAAACGGAGACTTGATACTGTCCTTCGATATGGCTCAGAAGGTTGAAACCGAAACGGATGGATACAATTACTATATCGATGGAAGAGATGATTTGTGTATTTCAAAAGTTGTAAGAGCGTATAATGCATCAATAGTTGATAAGTCCACGAAATGGACTGAACACGACTTTAAACCCGGAAATGCAATGAATGTAACCTTTGATGTTCAGAATACAGGTACCGCGCCTATAAACAAACTTAAGATTGAAGCATACTATGAAGATCCTCGTACTCTAGAATGTACTCCTTTCCAGACTATGGAGCAGGAAGGTTATATTAAGCCGGGAGATATAAAAACCATAACTGTACAGTTTACTCCTTCTGAGTACAAAAAGTATGATGTTTTCTATAAAGTGACTACGACAGACGCTCAGGACATTGATGAGACGGATAATTATACACATATTGTTACAGGCTACTGCGATATTGAATTAAGCAGCTTAAAGGTATTAGGAGAAGGGGACGACAAGACGCTTCTGGCGCTTCTTAAAAACAACAGCGGAATATCAGCTAAAAACATAAAATTGGCGCTTTCAGAGGATTCATTGGACGGAACGATACTCTATGAAAAGTCTTTTGAAAAACTTGACATAGGAGATACCGCTCTTGCTACATACGCGTTTAATATTAAAGACCTTAAATGCCCTGACGGAATGGGCAAAAT
>JAUZPS010000286.1 GCA_030705945.1 Bacillota bacterium | reverse complement strand
GTTAAACGTTAAAGTTATTGCTGCTGTAGATTTTCACACTTTAGCATTGAAAGAAGATGGTACGATTGTTGCATGGGGTAGTAATAATTCGGGTCAATGCAATGTTCCGGAGGGTTTAAATAATATTAAAGCTGTTTCTGCTGGTGTTTGTCATAACATTGCAATTAAAAACGATGGTACTCTTGTTGCCTGGGGTGATAATGATTCAGGTAAATGCATTATTCCTGAAGGATTAACAAATATAAAAGCAGTATCTGATACTGGACGCCAAGTAGCTGCACTAAAAGAGGATGGTACTGTTGTTATATTTGGTGAAGATAGTCTGGGTGTATGGGATGTCCCTTCAGAATTAAAAAATGTTAAAGCAATTTCTGCAGCCGGAGATCATGTTGTGGCGCTGAGGGAAGATAACACTATTATAGCATGGGGTGATGATAACCTTGGTTGTTGTGCTATTCCAAAGCCTTCAGGCAATATAAAAGCGATTGCCAGCAATGGATTTTTCCTTTTAGCAGCAATATGCAAAGATGGATCAGTTGTGTGCAATGATTCTAACTTCGATCCCCCGGAAGGTTTGACAAATGTCAAGGAAGTATCAGTTGGTATAGATCATATAGTTGCATTAAAAGAAGACGGCACAGTGGTAGCTTGGGGCTCAAACAATCATGGTCAGTGTGATGTGCCATGGGGGTTGAAAAAAGTTAAGGCAATCTCTGCAGGATATTATCATACATTAGCATTAAAAGAAGATGGTACAGTAGTTTCGTGGGGATGGAATTCTTTTGGTCAGTGCGAGGAACAATGGGATTTAACAAATGTAAAGGCTATTTCTGCTGGGGGATCACATTCAGTGGCATTAAGAGAAGATGGAACTGTTTTTGCATGGGGTGGCAATTATTATAATCAATGCAAAGTTCCTGAAGGCTTAACGAATGTTAAAGCAATCTCTGCTGGCGCAGAACATACCGTAGTGTTAAAAGAAGATGGAACTGTATGCGCATGGGGAGATAATAAAATGAGTCATCAGTGTGACGCGCCGACTGGGTTAACAAATGTAAAGGCTATTTCGGCTGGTCAAACCCATACATTAGCATTAAAGGAAGATGGTACTCTTGTTGGTTGGGGCTTTAATGGTTCTGGTTCAGGCGGATTCAATATTCCTGCAAGGTTGACAAATGTAAAATCAATTACTACTTGTACCAATTATTCAACAGTATTAAAAGAAGATAATTCTGTTATCAGTTTTGATGGTTTAACTATACTGACACCATTTATTGCTACTTCCTATACATTAAAAGGCTTAATATTTCCGGATATCAAAGAATCTTCCCAACAATCATCCTTAAAATCAGGTTTTAAAATTGAAGTTTTAGGAACAGGAATGAATGCAATTTCAAAGCCCGACGGATGCTTCATAATTTCAAATGTACCCGCAAATAAAAATAGTTGTGTTAGAATAAGTAAACCAGGATACTTATACAGGGACATGTCAATAACAGATATTGATATGAATTCTTCTATAACCTTATGGGCAGGAGATGTAAATGAGGATAATTGCATTAATATGTCTGATGTAATGGAGCTGGCAAAAGCATTTAACACTAATGTTTCTGATGCAAATTTTAAAGATAACTGTGACATTAATAAAGATGGTTATATAAATATGGTTGATATTGTTGTTATAGCAAAGCATTTTAACCAAAGTTCCGGTAACTATTCAAACTCGTAACAATTCAGAGTATTCTGATTATGAAATAGAAAGTGTTTATCATTGCTTTGCAATGAGACTTAATCCAATTCCTGCATAACTAAAACAGAGTGTTGCCAATATATGCCACTACTATTTAGTGTAAAATAAGTTCTTGCAAAAAATTCATCGAGGATGTAAAAATATTTTGCAGAATTCTTGTTATTCATAAGCTCTTCTTTCAAAAACGTCTTCTCTTTAACAAATCCAAAGATTTGTGAATTATTATAAACCATTGGAAAAACACGTTCTTTTTCTTGAATAGGACTCATTGCCTTGGTGGGAATTTGAGTAGTTAAAGGTATCTGTTTTATTTATGTCGTTTTTTATAAATTCCGCCATTCTCAATTTTCAAATTTTTTACTTGTATTGGAGCGACAGATAGATATTCTGATGAACAGTAGAATCATAATTATTATATAGATAATGTTTAGTGAGCTTTTTGTTGGCAGTAGTTAGTATATTCAGGCATCACATAAGGATGTAAGTTGTTAAAAATAATATAGAAAAGTTTTTTAATTACAAGTATAATTTTGGTATACGTTTTAAATAAGTCAAATTTAATACAAGGGGATGAGATTTATTATGGAAACAATACAGGAAAAATTAAAAAACATGGAAACAACAGAATTACTAAATGAGCTATCATATGGAAAAGAAGCGTTTCAAGAACATATATATGAACTATATATGCAAGAAGCAATAGATCGTGGAATAGTTGATGAAAAATTTTTAGATAAAATTGAAGTTGTAAAAGAAGAGAACAACTATCAAGAAGGTAAAAAACTTCTGGATATTGGAATATTCATGCTTATAATCTTCTTATTTTTTGGAATTCCATCCTTTATAATTGGATTGAAGTTAAGTAAAAAAAATAATGATGGTACATATGCTTATGATGAAAAAATTCGAAAAAATGCAAAACTATTGATTATTATTCCTCCATGCGTTTGGGGATTTGTATCACTCATATTTTTATTATTAATGGTACTTTAATATTTATTCTATTATTAAAATGCATATTATTTTGATGGTGATTTCATTATGGAAACTAATGCCTGTACCAGAAACTATTAATGAAAAATTTAAACAGACTGAAGTCTGACTTTGTAAATATCCCCCTTATAGTAGACAAAAAGCCTGCTTTACGGGGGTTTTTAGAAGGTGAAAACCAGCAGGGAATATCAGGGGCCAAAAGGAGAAGGCGATGAAATTTATATTGGAATGTGATGGAAATAGTGGATTAGTGCTAATGGATCAACGTTATCAAGGTGAGATGGATAGTGATATACTTTATTCTATGGATATTTTACTAGACTATGAGGGAGAAACAGAGCTATTCAAGAACGTTAGAGCATTTGAGAAAATCTTAACAGAATAAAACCAAGTTTATGTTAAAATTGAATCTGTATATTCAGGAGTATCTCAAAGGCCAATAAGATTTGAAATAAAATAAATAAAATATAAAATTGGAGATCAAGATTGGGTTAAAAAAACAATATTTAATGAAATTGGAGGCTAGAAATGGATACTAGAAAAATTGAGGAAATCTATCAAAAAATCGCAGATACTGTTAATGATATGATTCCAGATAAATGGAATAAACTCTATCTTTATGCTGAAGTATCAAAGGACTCCGGATGCGTTTATTTTGATTTTGAATCAGCAACAAAGCAAAAGTTCATTTATTCGCTAGATATACCTGAAATATATAATATTGATGAAAATGAGTTTAATAAGCTTGAACGTGGATTGCTTAATTTATTTGAAAGTTTGCACACTGAATTTGAGAAAAAAACACCTCAAACTTGGACAAACCTGACTATGTATCTAGATAATTTTGGAAAGTTTAAAATGGATTATAGTTATGATGAAGTAAGTTTTACTCCTCATGAACAGAGAGTGATTTGGAAATACAAAGTATTAGGGATTTATCCTACAAATGAAAGAAGTAAAAAAATAGTAGATGACTACATTAAGAATTATGAAAATAATCATGTAGAGTAGTCCGCTGAGAGAAACAAAAACGTAGTATTCTGGATTCAAAGATCTTAGATAGACTATCTTAAATGTAATGCTATTGTTTCAAAAACGCATGTTTAGAGCGCATAAAGGAAATCTCAAAGAATAATGCCATTGTGTAGAGTAAATTCTATATAATGTCATGTAAATAAGTCCAAATTGATGTGGTATCCCTCTAGCGCAATTTTTTAAGATATTCTAAATATATGGTAGAAATTATGTTAACAAATTGCTATAATTATACTATTGTTGTCTTTTTTTATTTTAGGGGGATGATTAGATTGAAAAAAAGAATAATCAAAAGCATAACAATATTGATTATAATATCAATATTGGCTAATATGCTTATGGTTAACATGACCGTTTCAGCTAGTGAAAATACTATGCTGGATCAGACTGAAACTACCGGCGCCATTGGAAACACCACTGTAAACACCGTTGGAAACACTTCTGGAAACACTACTGGAAACACTTCAAATGTATCTGAAACTAATGGAATATCTCAAGATCCAATCAAAAAGAAGGAAGTAGTATTACCTTTAATGGATAAACAGAGTGATAAAGAGAATCCATTGATTGAAAAGAAAACTACTACATCAACTACTCGAGTTTTGAAACACTCCATTCAATATGACCACAGTCAAAATTCAATAACTACGGATACTCCGACAAAAATGAATGGAATTTCATTAATGTCTTCTAGCCCACCTGATGCCATTCCTGTCAATGAAAATGAGGTTAAGGTGCTTAATGGTGAGGTCAGTGAAGAAAATAATGATTTTTATACTTTTGTATTTACTCCTTCAGTAACTGGTGTTTACGTTGTAACCGCGTCAGGGTCAACAGTTCCTTACATATCCTTATATGACAGCCAAAATAGTAGTTTGGGATACAATAGAACCTATCCTGAAAAAAGCGATTCTGTGGCTGGAAAGCTCTATGCAGGCCAACAGTATTTAGTTTATCTTTCTTCTGTGAGTCTTGATACTCCTACAGAGTTTTCTGTGAGAAAATATGTATCAGGGTCGGCAGCGCTGTCGTATACCTTTGTTGACAATACATATACAGAGGAAGACAATGCTTCAGTAGTTGTAACTATACCAAATCTTGCAGTAGATTTATTTTATGGAGTATTGGACAGAGATATAATTATTGAAGCTGAGCTTTTAAAGGATGGCGCATTGGTTGAGAAAATACCGGAAATTCCTCAGAAAAGCATAAGAGGGGCTGCTGGTACACCTGAAGACAACATACTGCAATTTATATGCGAGTTTGGTAAAGTTGTTGACTATGGGGAATATACTGTAAAAATTACCTGCAAAGATACTCTAGGAAATATAGTAATAGATACTTGCCAGAGTAATGTTAAAATAGGTAATCCTGTTTCGGTATATATGCCGTCAAACAGTTTATCTTATAATTCGAGCAGTGGGCAACAAAGGGTGTTTTTTAAAGATGTGAATACAGACAAAGGAAGCTTCGTCGTATTAGATAATAATAAAATAATCGGAAGAAGTAATACAGTAGATATTAGAAGTACCAGTATAAATTATAATGAACTTTTTAACAATTATTCGATGACTTCACATGCATATGAATACAGTAAATTCGAAAAAATACTATATTATTCTGATATACCCAATTTTACACTTAATCAGCCACTCGAAATCAATAAGAATTATAGCATAAAGCTTGTAGCTGGAGTATCGGAATATGATACAATTGCCAAACTAATAGCTACAGATGAATTAGTACTAAACATGGTTTCATATGAATCATTATATAGTTCGAGTAAAAATTTCATCGTATATACCGAATTTTTCAACTTAAAAAATGCCAACCCGGGGGATATTACTGTAGAACTGGTTGATCTAACAGGAAAAGTAGTAGCTACTCAAAAGGACTACATTTGCGAGTCCTATCAAGCAGGGGACAATTCAACAATATTGCGTCATAATCTTGATATTTCCACACCCCTTGATACAACAAAAAAATATAGTATTAAAATCAGTTATACGGGGAATTTGTATGTAAATACAAAAGGTACCTATATTTCTGCTTATCCCAGTGGAGATTATTTGAGTTTGAAAACTCCAACAATATTAGATTATGAAGATACAATAATAAATGTTCCTACATATCAATGTGATAAAACATTGGAGTATGATGTTATTCTTACCAGGCAAAATGATTTATTAAATATTCCTATTTCTGAATTATCGGGAGTTAAACCTAATGAATCCGGAACATTCATATTAAATTTTCCACAAGATAGTGAAATATCGCTATTAACACCTGGGGTATACTATAATTTAGAATTCAAATATAACAGACCGTCGTCGGATAATGGGCCAGATACTGCAACAACCGGCTTTGAAGCGCCACAAGGGGATGATATATCCAATGTTGATAAAAACATTTCATTTTATCCACCTGTAGCGCCATCTATTGGAGAAACTGAGTTTACAATAAGCGGATATGAGATAGAAAACGGAATAATGGGTACGGATAATGAAAATATAAATATAGAATTGATAGCTGATAATGAGGTCTATGGAGTGGTTGATAAGGAAACCATAAAAAAGAATGCATCTGTATTTAGTGCAAACCCAAGTTACAGCAGTAGTCAGGTAACGATTACCGGGACACTTAAGGTTTCAAAAACCTTGAAAAAAGATACTCAGT
>JAUZPS010000285.1 GCA_030705945.1 Bacillota bacterium | reverse complement strand
ACAATAAATGAATCAGCTAAATTGAATATAGGAAATTGATATGAACCAAAGTAAAACTGTAAGAAATCCACAACACTTCCTCGGAATAGTCTGTCAATGAAATTTCCAAAGGCTCCCCCCAATATGATCGTCAGAGCAGTCTTTAAAAATTTATTGTCGGTTTTCATATGTATCCTTATCAAAACCGCTGCAAGAATAATGGTAAACGGGATAAAAAACAATCTGCCGTTTTCCATTATTCCCCATGCTGCTCCAGTATTTTTCCAATGCGTAATATAGAAAAATTTATTTATAATTGGAATTTGCTGACCCATATCCAGATTTCCAATTAAAGCCAACTTGCTTATCTGATCCAATGCAACCATTGATAATATCATTATTAGCCAAATCATTTCCAAGTAACCTCCATTATAAATTTACTTAACAGGCGCCGTTATATACCATTTTGTAATGTCGCTATATTTATCCCATTGATAAGAGCTTAAGTCGCCTCTTACCCTTTTATTAAAAAGTACGGCATTATTATAGAAAAATAATCCAATATAAGGCATTTCATCGCTTATAATGCTTCTCATATTAAAAAACATTGTTTTCTTTTTTGAATCATCGTTTTCGCTTTTAATCTGAGTCAGATATCCATCAATCTCAGGATTCTTATAGCCTGAGATATTAAATGAAGACTGCTCCGCATCTGATGAAAACGCGTATGAAACATCAGAATAGTCAGGAATACTCCAACCTAATAACGCTAAATCATAGTTTTTGCTGTAAATCCTTTTAAATTCATCCTCCCATTTTATTTTTGTAACCTTCAATGTAATTCCGCAGGCTTCGAGTTGATTTGCTATCATATCCGCAACCCTGTACCTTATATCATCATCTTCATTGACAAGTATTTCAAACTCCAATTTACGATAGTAGCCGCCGATGGCTTTGTACATTGTTCCTGTCTTTGGATCTTCCTTCCAGCCATTTTGCGTCAATAGATCCTTTGCGCTTTTACTGCTTGGAACATAAGACAGAGCATTGGTTTCATAAAGCCATGTGTCTGGAATTACAGGAATATCGGCCGCAATTGCCTCGCCAGGCATAATTTTGTCAATAAGCTTTACCTTATCTATAGCGTATGCCATTGCTTGTCTTACAATTTTATCTTGTAATACCGGATTAGTCAAATTCAATGATATAAATTCATAATTATTGCTCGGAAACTTCTTCAAAAACACATCAGTTCTTCCGCTAAACTTACTGAAATCCCTGTTCTTTATAAAAGCTACATCAATTTTGTCATCCTGAAAATCGTTTAATGCGTCTTTTGTATTGTTTTCTAATACAATATTGATCTCAGCAATTAATGGTAAGGTCTGATCTTTTCTTAACGCCGCCGCCCTCCACCATTTTTCATCAAGAGCTAACTTGATCTGACTTTTTCCATCTGAAGATACAAACTTATATGGGCCTGTTCCGATAGGATTATCATTCTTTTTTGTTGTTAATAGGTCTTCCCCATTAAAATAGCTTTTTGATATAATTGGGAATGTCATAAGCTCTGCTAAAAAAGAATTTGGCTGCTTCAGAATAAGTTTTATGGTCCTTTTATCAACTGCAGAATACGCTGAAACATCCTCAAGATTCTTTTTATAAACACTGCTTATCTTTGGATCCAAAATACTCTTAATTGTAAATTCTACGTCATCAGCTGTAAATGGCGTATTATTATGCCATGAGATATTATTGCGCAGGTAAAAAGTCCATGTGAGTCCATCCTTAGACACCTCCCATTTATCAGCAAGAACAGGAACAGGTCGTTGGCTCTTGTCAAGTTTAACGAGACTTTCGAAAATGAATTGAGAAAAATCCTTTACATATAAATTATTTGTCAATATTGGATTCAATGTGTCAGGAATAGTGCTGAAGGTTCTTAGCGCCCCTCCCCTAACGGGTCCTTTGTCCATTATATCCCCGGCATACCCAATGCTTTCACTCTTTTTGCTGTTGTCTATCTTGATGCTATCCCGAAGACTGCAGGATGTCAGAAGCATATTTAATGAGCATATTATAATCAACATACTTATAAACTTCTTTTTCATTTGTAAGCTCCTCATATTTGACGTTATAGTAGCTGCATTATCGCAGCTAAACTTCCTGTCTTTCCCATATCCCCTCTATGAGAAAAGAATGTATCGTTATTGCATTTTGTGCATATGTCACTCATACATATATTTTCTTCCGATAAACCTGATTGAAGTAATGTCCTTTTGATTATTCCCTGTAAATTAATTTTTAATTTCTCATCGCTTATTCTTTCACAGTAACCATCAATATCGCCCAATCTAGCGTCAAACTCTTCATATACCTCATTGCCAACTTCAAAACAGCACTTTCCTATAGATGGACCGACCGCAGCAAGAATATCTTCGCTTTTACAACCATATTCTTTATTCATGGTTATTACGGTTTCCTTACCTATCTCCCTGACTGTGCTTCTCCAGCCCGAATGTGATGTGGCAATGACCCTTTTTACTGGGTCAAGAAACAATAATGGTACACAATCAGCGTAAAAGGTTACCAAAGCAACCCCTCTTTTATCAGTTATAAGTCCATCATAGCCTTTTATATCGCTTTCTTTTAATATTCCCTTTCCTCTGTCATTCTCATCAACTAGCTTAATTTTTTTATCATGAACCTGATTTGAAAATACCAGATTACTTATATCAATATTCAAAGCTTTTGTAATTCTGTTATAATTTTCAATTATATTTTCTCTTATGTCTTTTCTATTAAAGCCCATATTGAGCGTAGCGCATTCACCTTCGCTAACTCCGCCTATTCTTGTAGTGAAACCATGGGTTAGAATGTTCTCATATTTTTTCAGATTGTTAAATTGTATAAATTCAACTCCAGAGATGGAATTATAAATTATATTTGGGTTATTTTTTAAAATTTCTTTCAATTATATTGCTCCTTTTCATAAAAGCCTTCATAAAAGACAGTATCCATCTTTTACATTTATATATCACAAAATACCGTAAAACCATTCGTTTAGGTAGTATCAAAAAAATATCTGGTCGTTTCAAAAACTTCATATAATGGGTTTCCATCATATCAACTTGAACAAGGAATTCTTTGAAACGCCCTTATTTGCTCTGCTAAATGTATGATTTATAATGATTTTAATATATCTCATATTATAACTTATAACAATATCATTCACAATATTACTTTAATTCATAATTAATACCAATTAAAATACTAAAATTCTCGTTGTATTTTGAGAAGGAATTAATAACTAGTTGTCGAATAACAAATATAAAGGCTTCTTAAGATAATAAATTGGAATAATTTCACTTTTGTATAATGAAAACCCGTTATACCAAGTTTTTGAAACGATAAGTTGAAAAGTTTCATTTTGACACTGCCTAAATCAATTTATTTCGAAAGGAAAAAACCGTGCGCCTTAAACTATTACGAAAGCTATATTACAGCATATCAATTAAGAATAAGTTAATCCTGCTTATCTGCATTCTGATCTCATATTCTATTGTATTCATGGCTTATTTCGGATACAAAAGCTATGCGTATGTTTTTAAAGAGAAAGCTACTGAAAATCTCAAAAAAAATGTTGACGGTCTGACAGCAATTCTATACGACAGGCTTGACAGTATAGTTAAAAGCTCGGGTAAGATACTTATTGATGATAAGCTTTACCTCGCAAATAAAAAATTAAAAGAAGGTTTAAATGATCCTTATCTTTCAAATATGACTACATTTAAATCGGATATTGAGATTTATCTCAGAAGTTATGTCGCTTCAAGCAATGAATTTGAATTTATGGCTTTCAGATTTTCATCAACTGGTGATACATATTTTGCTCAGAATAGTTCTAATGTAGATAAGGAAAGTATAACTTCAAATAAAGATATATTCGAGCTTTCTAAAAATTCGGGCGGAAAGCCGCAGTGGTATTTTCAGCAGGAAAACGGCTCTGTAAAGGGTATTTATCTTGTTAGACAAGTTATTGACAGCAGTCCTTCTAACGAAGAAATCGGAACACTGATATGTAAGATAAATAGCGATTATATTTTTGGAACCGCTCATGATTTTTTGACCTACAATGTTCAAAATGTAAGCATTTATAATGATAAAGGAACTTTACTTTATTGCTACAACACCTTTAACGATGACTATAAAAAGGTTTCGTATAACCTTCTGAAAAATTCTGAACCAAATGACTTTTATCACATAAACCATAATGGCGACACTATTTACCTTGCTTACAATGAAATACCAAAATTGAAATGGAAATTAGCTGTATTTATTTCTTCAAACCTACTGCTGGTAGATATGAAAAAGGTATTAATCACTATATTCATCCTTTGTCTTATCACTTTTCCTGTTTGGTTGGTGCTATGCTTTATAATCTACAGAGATATAATAAAACCAATATATATTCTTGTAGACAGCATGGACAAAATTGAAAAAGGCCATGCGGGCATTACAGTCTCAGATGACAGACATGACGAGCTTGGCTACGTATTTAAGACTTTTAACAGGATGTCCGGCGAAATCAATCGCTTGATCAATAAAGTTTATAAGGAAAAATTAATGATGAAAGACGCTGAAATCAAAGCTCTTCAGGCTCAGATAAATCCTCATTTTCTGTGCAACACTTTAGAAACTATAAACTGGAAAGCTAAACTATATGGCGTCGATGATATCAGTGATATGGTAACAGCTCTTTCATCAATCATAGACGCAAATCTTGACAGAAATAACGAAAAATTGATACCTATCAGAAGAGAATTGGAATATATAGATAATTATAACTTTCTTATCCAGAAAAGATTCGGCAAAAAAATATCCTTTATAAAATCAATTGATGATGAAGCTTTAGACTATAAGATACCAAAACTTCTGATTCAGCCGCTTATCGAAAACTCAATTTATCACGGACTAGAAACTAAAAAAGGCGGCGGAACTGTTGAGCTTATTATATCCATCGAAGAGGATATGCTCTTAATTATTATTGCTGATGATGGCAAAGGAATAGATGACGAAACTCTGAAAAAATTAAAGCAGAGTTTGGAAGAAAATGTAGAAAACCAGTATGAAAGCAGGACGAAAATTGGTATAATGAATGTATATAAAAGAATAAAGCTCATATATGGTAATGATTACGGCCTCAGAATTTTCAGCGAGGCCGGCAAAGGCACCACAATTATTTTAAAACTTCCATTTAAAGAGGCTTAAGGGGATTAGATATGATAAAAGTTGTAATAATTGATGATGAAGAAATTATTCGTGAGGGTTTAAGGAAAATTATTGACTGGGAGAGTATGAATTGCGAAATTATCGGTGAAGCTGAGGACGGAGAAGAAGGTCTCGAGCTTATTAACTCTTTGCAGCCTGACATTATTTTCACGGATATCAGAATGTCTTCAAAAAGCGGCTTGGAAATGATATCTGAAATCAAGTGCATAAAAGAAGATTCCAAAATAATTATATTAACTGGTTTCAGAGATTTTGAGTATGCCCAGGAAGCAATAAAGTTAGGCGCTTTCAGATTTTTATTAAAGCCTTCAAAGGTTGAAGAAATTTCACAAGCTGTTAAAGACGCCATCAAAGAAATCAAAAAAATCAAAGCTAAAAAAGAACAATACAAGCTGTTGGTCAAAAAAGCAAATGAAATAAATGGCTCGAAGAAATACTATTTACCTGAATTTCAAGACGCAAATAATGATAGTTCCAATTCTGATTATTCTGTTTTTAATTTAGAAGGTAGTGAAGATAAATCAAATAGTAAAGAAAGTGGAGAATCGACAAAAAATTCAAAATATCTGGTCAACAGAGCCCTAGCCTATCTAAAGGTAAACTTCTCTAAAAACATTAACTTAAAAACCTTATCTGAGGAGCTTTATATTAGCACATGGTATTTGAGCAAATTATTAAAAAAAGAAACCGGCAACAATTTTATTGATATTCTGAATAATATAAGAGTTGAAGAGGCAAAAAAGCTGCTTGGCGACCCTAAATATAAAATTTATGAAATAGCTGAAGTCGTTGGATTTTCTGATGTTACATACTTTTACAGGCTATTTAAAAAACTTACTGGAATGACTCCAATGGAATATAAAAACAGCATGTTAAGTTAATGAGCGCAAAAACAACAAACGCTTTAACAATACTTTACAATTGTAAAATGTTAAAGCGTAAGGGCGTTTCAAAAAATTCCTTGTTCAAGTCTTGAATGATGAAAACCCATTATATCAAGTTTTTGAAACTCCCAGTTGACCAGTTTATTTTTTGATACTACCTAATTGATTTTTAATATTTATATAAAAAGCAATTAATCTTTTACATTTGCCTATCGCAAAATAACGTTAAAGCGTTCGTTATTTTGCTCCGTCAAATGTAAGATTAATAGTGCTTTTTATATAGCTACCATTGCTAAAATTTATCTGAAATTTGATTATCTACACTTTTTGCTTT
>JAUZPS010000284.1 GCA_030705945.1 Bacillota bacterium | reverse complement strand
TCAATGCCATTATTATATATAAATTTTATATATAAATTTAAATTCACTATGCTTCTTTTTACTTTAGGTATATAAAAAGCACTATTAATCTTACATTTGACGGAGCAAAATAACGAACGCTTTAACGTTATTTTGTGATAGGCAAATGTAAAAGATTAATTGCTTTTTATATAGTATCAAAAAAACTTAGCAACTAGTCGTTTCAAAAACTTGATTTAATTGGTTTTCGTCATATAAACTCGAACAAGGAATTTTTTGAAACGCCTTTAATCAGAGTGAATTATTTTACCATTTTAATTAACTTACTTTTGAAATCTGTCTCAGTTAACTCTTTATCCAATATACACTCATAAGTCTTCTGCAAGTCAGATAATATAAACTCCTGCGGCATGAGGTTAAACACTATATCGGTATTTACCGCTTTATCCCTTAGCCACTCAACGCCGTAGCTTATTATTTTTGCATGATCAAAAGCTATACCATCAACATTTTCAATTTCCCTTTTAACTTTAAGTCCTTTTGCTGTCTTTTCTTTAATATTGATTACGTTTGCTGTTAATTTTTCTTCACCATTTGATAGCGCCAATTCATATGACACCTTGTAAATATAGCCATATTCAGTATTTTCTCTACTCTCGCCGCTAAGCTTATATGATACATCGAACCACATGGCGTCATCCGCGTCATCACCTGCTTTAACAGCCAGTTGTGAGCTGTCAGCAAGGGAGATATAAGACGTGCTGATTATTCTCGTTCTTGGGTCTCTTCCCGGATCGCCCCATGTATAAAGCTGTTCAAGATAAATATCATCAATGTCGGTTTCTTCCTTAAGTTCTCTTCTTGCCGCGTCATCAACGCTCTCATCCATATTGACAAATCCCCCTGGAAGCGCCCATTGCCCTATACAGGGATGATCACCGCGTTTTATCATTAGAAGCCTTAAAGACTTATGAGGCAGGTTTGAATCAATGCTTTTTTTATCATCAAATACCGTAAAAATAAGAATATCCGCCGTTACTGATGGCTTTTCATATTTTTCATTGTTATAATTCTTAAGAAATTCTTCTTCCGTAAGTCCTTGTTTATTTACCTTGTTTTTGTAGCCCATGAAACAATACTTCCTTTCCGAATTATCGTTACGCTTTTCATAGCAGATCTCTAAATGTTTATAGATAAGTTGCGAAAAAGATTTTACATTAAAAATGAACGTCTGCATTTTGCCATCAAAGCTGAACTTTTCGCAACTTATTGTTATTATCATTTTGTTAATATCATTATAAGCCTTTTATTTTTGGATGTCAATATGTATTAAAGAAATTAAAGCCCTTTATAAATTAAAACCCTTAAATATCTTAAATTATATATAACTATTTAATCCCTGCAATTTATTTTCTATTGAAATTTCAAAACATAAGTGTATAATATAGTGTGTTTGATAGACATAGAAAACAGAGCCGTATTGGTAATAGCTGATCCGGGAGGTCAAAATGCATTCATTTAACTTACAATTATTATACTTTTTAATTTTAATCACTTTTTTATCAGGGGCGATAGTTTCCCTAATACTAAGTAAAAACAACCGGCTTGGAAACATTATTTCAAATATACTTTATAGCATAGCATCGCTAACAGGTATTATTACCTCAATTTACTTTCTGTTATCAGATAAGACCCGCATAATATTACTACATATAAATTCAAATATACCGTTTCTGTCATTTAAACTGGAAATGGGCAAACTATCGGCTTACTTCATACTGACATTATCAATACTGACCCTTTGCGTTTCAATATATTCGATAAGCTACCTGTCTCAATACTATGGAAAGAGAAATACAGGTGGTTTTAATTTTTTATTGGGCATTTTTATTGTTTCTCTGATACTGGTTTTCAGCTCAGGAAACATGATCGTTTTTTTACTCGCATGGGAGATTATGTCACTTAGCTCCTACTTCCTGGTAATATTTGAATCTGAGTTGCCGGCAACTCAGAAAGCAGGTACTATTTACCTTGTTATGACTCATATCGCAACCGCGTTTTTAACTATCGCTTTCTTAACAATCTATGCTTACAGCGGCTCATTTGATATTGCAAACGCTGCAGCTTTAATACCTACAACTGTCAAGAATATAATTTTCATTTGTCTGGTTTTAGGGTTTGGAACAAAAGCCGGCATCATACCTTTACACATATGGCTGCCTTATGCTCATCCTGCCGCGCCTAGCAATGTGTCTGCGCTTATGTCAGGAATAATGATTAAAACATCTGTCTTTGGACTGATTCAGTTTGTATTTGTCGTTCTTGGAGGAGGCTATGATTGGTGGGGCATAACCCTAGTAATTTTAGGAAGCGTGTCTGCTGTATTAGGTGTAGCATACGCGTTTATGGAAATTGATATAAAACGCCTCCTTGCATACAGCAGTATTGAAAATACGGGGATCATACTGATTGGCATTGGCCTTTCAGTGTATGGATATTCAAGAGGCAACAGCATCCTTAGTTCATTAGCTCTTATCGCAGCCCTGATTCACTTATTAAATCACTCTTTATTCAAGGGGGCTTTATTTTTAGGAGCGGGATCTGTTTATTATTCAACTCATTCGAAAAATATGGAAAAGCTTGGAGGACTAATTAAGAAAATGCCTTATACGGCTCTATTCTTCCTTATAGCATGTCTTTCCATTTCATCCATGCCATTTTTTAATGGCTTTATCAGTGAATGGTTTACCTTACAGGCTCTGTTTCAAAGCATCGGAGTAAGCCCTCAGGGTTTTAAACTGATTGCCATATTGGCCGCGGCTGCGCTGGCCCTTTCGGGAGCTTTAGCTGCAGCATGCTTTGTTAAGACTTTTGGCATATCCTTTCTCGGACTGCCTAGAAGTACTGAAGCTCAGAACTCAAAGGAAGCTCCGGCTACAATGTTGATCGGCTCGGGAATTCTGACATTATTATGCGTTGTTTTAGGCCTGTTTCCCAAAATTGCGCTGACGCTTTTGAATAAGTTATCATATTCGGTTGTACACAATTCTGTAGTCCCCGACCTTAAAGGATTTTCTTCATTTGTATATTATCCTATAGGCCTTGAGACAAACAAAATATCTCCCATGTTTATTCTTGTTGCAGCCATCGTACTTGTAGGAATTGTATTCTGCCTGTTTAAGTTAATCGGGCGTGGCTCAAAACAACGTACTTACAGCACATGGGACTGTGGCTTCAGGGAACTGAACCCGAGAATGCAGTACAGCGCCACAGGTTTTTCAAAACCTTTGCGTATAATATTCAGAGCTATTTACAGACCTTCCCGCGAGCTTCAGACAGAAGAAGGAACCTCGCCGTATTATCCGAAATCAATGAAATATGTTGTACTAACCCAGTCTGTCTTTGAAAAATATCTTTATATTCCACTGACACATCTGTTCACATCCTTTTCAAAAAAGGTCCGGAGTTCGGTGCAGACGGGAAGTGTTCACACATATCTTCTTTATATTTTTATTGCAATTATCGCAATGCTTATTTATTACCGTTTTAGTTAAGGAGAATGCCAGGATGAACAAGATAGCTTATATAGTTGTTCAGTTGATTATAATGCTTTTGATTGCGCCTCTTGTCAGCGGAATCATCAAGAAGGTAAAAGCTCTTTCCCAGAAGCGAAAGGGCCCTCCGGTATTTCAGCTTTACCGCGACATATATAAACTTATTAAAAAGGATACTGTTGTTTCAAAAACGGCTTCATGGATTTTCAGCGTGACTCCGTATATCAATTTTGTAACTGCGCTTATAGCAGGTCTTCTTGTACCTGTGAGCCTTAAGCTTACTCCTTTGAACTTTGGTGGAGACGTTATTTTTATTATTTATATACTTGCGTTAGGGAGATTCTTTATGACCCTATCCGGAGTTGATACTGGAAGTACCTTTGGTGGAATGGGAAGCAGCAGGGAAATGGCGCTCTCTTCGCTGATTGAACCAACCCTTCTTGTTAGCGTATTTACTGTAGGGCTTATTTCCAAGTCCCTTTCAGTCCACAACATGATGGAAACCTTATCTTCAATTGGGACGAACATCTTCCAGCCTGTTTACATTATGTGCTTTTTGGCGTTGTTTATTGTAATTCTTGTTGAAACTGCCCGAATACCTGTTGATGATCCGGCAACTCACCTAGAGCTTACAATGGTTCACGAAGCGATGCTGCTTGAATACTCGGGAAAGAACCTTGCTCTTATGGAGTATGGCGCGGCGTTAAAACAACTGGTATTAATCACGCTTCTTGTCAACCTGTTTGTGCCCTTAGACAGCTTAATAACTTTTAACAACGCTTTTCTTGCGCTTGGAGTTTCTATTTTATTATATATAGCAAAGGTTGCAATAGCCGCTGTATTTATTGCCATAGCTGAAATAAACACAGTAAAGCTCAGACTTTTCAGCGTTCCCAATTTGGCGGCGATTTCCTTTATACTTTCCTTTTTAGGTTTTGTTCAATATTTTATTGTTGGAGGCATTCATGGATAGTTGTTTAAATCTTCTTTCAATTTTAATCTTATTGTCATCTTTTATTCTGGTGGCAAATAAAAGAGTAATCTCATACATCAGGACCTTCAGATTACAGTCGCTGCTGCTCGCTATATTATCTGGAGTTATTGGTATATACAGTATCGAGAAAACAGGCGAGATTGATATTCTCATTGTTTGCGTCATAACATTTGCCGTCAAGGTTGTGTTGATTCCAAAGCTCTTAAAGACAACAGTGACAAAGGTTGGGTATAAAGTTGAAAAGGACTTTTTCTTGAATATTCCCATTTCAATCCTTATATGCTGCGGGTTGTTTATACTGACATATTTCTCAGTTTCAACCATTAATGACATTAAGGATGCTCAGGTAAAGGCCTACCTTGTTAATTCAATATCCGTTATACTTATTGGATTGTTTTTCATGATAAGCCGTAAAAAGGCTATCGGTCAGATTATTGGATTTCTTGTGATGGAAAATGGACTTTTCACTACAGCTGTGTTGACAACACATGGAATGCCTATGATAGTCGAACTCGGTCTTTTCTTTGATGTGCTCACCGCTGTTTTGATAATGGGAATTCTGGTATTTAGAATAAATGAGAATTTTGATTCAATTGATATTAATAAACTCAGAAACCTGAAAGGATAACTGATTTGAAAGGATTACTGAAATGGAAGCTTTAATTTTACTTGCGCCTTTTTCAATTTCAATATTATTCTGGACTGCAAAAAAGAGAGCGACTGCTCATCTGATAAATATTATTGGCGCGCTGTTACTTCTTGCATCAATGATTTATGCAACAAGTTCGTACTTTAAAAACGGAGTAATTCAGGGAACCTTACTAAATGGGCTGTTTTATATAGATTCTCTGAGTCTGATTGTGCTGGATATTATCCTCTCAATCGGCTTCCTTGTATGTATTTATTCGATTAAGTATCTAGATATTGAATATGAGCGCAGAACAATTGACACAAAAAAGATTAAAATATTCTACAGTCTGACCTACGCGTTTATTTTCACCATGATCATGGTTGTGACAACTCAGAACCTTGGCATCATGTGGATAGCAATTGAAGCTACGACGCTTGCTTCAGCTTTTCTGGTCGGTTTTTATAATAACAAGCATTCTCTTGAAGCTGCATGGAAATATATTATTATCTGCTCTGTTGGGATAGCCTTCGCTCTACTTGGAATTGTGTTCCTTTACTTTTCCGCAGGTCATGTTTTCCAAGGAGTAAAGGCCCCATTAAACTGGACCTTCTTAAACGAACATGCAAGTAGCCTTCAAACAGGAATACTAAAAATATCATTTATATTTATATTTGTAGGCTTTGGAACCAAGGTTGGTCTTGCTCCAATGCACACATGGCTTCCTGATGCCCACAGCCAGGCTCCTTCACCCATAAGCGCTCTTTTGTCGGGTGTTTTATTAAACAGCGCTTTATATGGAATAATAAGAATTCTTTCCATTGTAAATAAAAATCTTGGCCCTGACAACCTTTTTACAAAAAGGCTGCTTATCGGTATGGGAATCCTATCAATAGCCGCCGCCGCAATCTTTATTCTTTATCAAAAGGATTACAAGAGACTGCTTGCCTATTCGAGCATAGAGCACATGGGGATAATAGCGTTTGCTCTGGGGATTTTTACCCCTCTGTCAATTTTTGCAGCCCTTTTTCATATGATTAATCACGCTTTTACCAAATCCATGCTGTTTCTGCTATCAGGAAACATATACCTTAAGTTTGAAACAAAAGAAATTCAAAAGGTAAGAGGCCTGCTTAAGATAATGCCTGTGACAGGAACACTTCTGCTTCTTGGACTATTTGCTATAGCGGGGATGCCTCCCTTTAGCGTTTTTTTCAGCGAGTTCGGCATTGCTCTGTCGGCTGCCTCATTGCATCATTTTATTCTGATGGCTGTGTTTCTGATTCTTTTAGCCATAATTTTTGCTGGAATTGCAGTTACCACGCTGAAAATGTTCTT
>JAUZPS010000283.1 GCA_030705945.1 Bacillota bacterium | reverse complement strand
TAATAACGAAGTAAGCTTTTGCGAAGTAAATTCTCCGTGGGGATATACGCTTCAATGGAAGGGAGATTATGAAGAAAGCGCCCGTAAGCTGTTGGAAGTTGTAAATACCTACAAAAAGATAGGCTCATACATAGACTTGATAACAAGTTATCACGCGTTTACAAGTACTCTTCTGATTTGGGGAGAATTAAGCCAAGCAAAAATCTATATCGACGAATTTTTAATTTTTGCCCAGAGGCTCGGTGGCGCTTACGTAATAAGTTTATCTACTTTCATGAACTCATGGTACCATTTGGTAAAGGGCAATATAGATCAATCGCTGGATGCAGCATTGGAAAGCTGCAAAATCGCCGAAGGAAAAGAGCTGCTTCTTGAATGCATTGAGAGCGCCATGATTGCAAGATTATATCTCGCTAAAGGCAATCTGGAAAAGGGCTTTGAATATATTGAAAGATCAAAGAGACTGAATGAAACCAACAAGTTTTTATATATGTATACCAATCTGCTATATATTGTAAAGGCTGAGTTGTATATATCTAAATTTGCTAGTCTTAGGGACAGGTTAACAAAAAAGGAAATTTCGGCGCTAGAAAAAAAGGTCAAAAAGGCATTAAGAATTGCTAATGCAAAAACAAAAAATCTCCCCCACTTTATTGGTAATTTTCTAAGGGTAAAAGCCGGATATTTTGCTGTCATTGGCAGTTATAAAGAGGCTGAAAAATCTTTTTGCAAGTCCATCGAAAATTGCATAAGGTACAAATTAAAATATGATTTAGCAATAGGTTATTACGAATTTGGCTTGTTTCTACAGAAAATCAATCGGTATGATGAGGCTAGAAACAACATAGAGAAATCATACAATTTGTTTAAAGAGATGTCTTCCGAATTTTATATAAAGCTATGCGAGAATTTTCTTGGCATATCAGGAAAGGAAGCATCTGATTCTACCGAGAGATTTTCCCAATTAATAAGAACTTCCCAAAGGATGTCTTCTATCGTATTAATCAGCCAGAAAATAAGCTCCATACTGGATTTAGATGAACTTCTAAATAAGATTATGGATTCGGTTATTGAGGTGACTGGAGCGCAAAATGCGTGTCTAATGCTGATTGACAAAAAGACCGGGATAATGAAAAATGTAGTATCTAAAAGTTCAGATGGCTCGACAGTAGAGGGTATGCAGGTTTCCCAAAACATTATACACAAAGTGCTGGAAAAAGGCGAAGCAGTAATTTCCACAAATGCAATGGAAGATGAGAGATACTCAACAATGCAGAGTGTCGTATTAAACAGATTAAAGTCAGTGCTGTGTATACCTATAAAATATAACGATGAAATAAACGGGGTTTGTTATCTTGATAACCAGCTTTCAAGTTCGGTTTTTTCAGAAGAAGATGTTCAAACCTTAAATGTATTTATGACACAAGCAGCAATATCAATTGCAAATGCGGAACTTTACAGGATGGCTATAACGGATGGACTTACTGAACTTATCACGCATAAGCACTTCCAAACTCTATTAGACAATGAACTTGAGCGGAGTAATAGGTATGGACGGTCGTTTTCACTAATCATGCTGGATATTGATAATTTTAAGAAGTTCAATGATACCTATGGCCATCAGGCAGGCGACCAGGTACTTATACATGTTGCTAGGGCTTTGAAGGAGACTTTCAGGAATGTAGATATAGTCGCAAGATATGGAGGAGAGGAATTCGCAGCCATACTTCCCGAAACCCAGGTAAACAGCGCCAAAATAGCTGGCGAACGGGTGCGCAAAGCAATTGAAAATACTGAAGTAATATATGACGGCATGAAGCTAAAGGTTACTGTAAGTATTGGAATTTCGATGTTTCCTGATTATGCCGCTGATCCTACATCGTTGATAAATACTGCAGACAAAGCATTATACAGATCAAAAGAAAACGGGAGAAACATGGTTACTGTTTATCAGGACCTACTTTTATTTATATAAAAAGCACTATTAATCTTACATTTGACGGAGCAAAATAACGAACGCTTTAACGTTATTTTGTGATAGGCAAATGTAAAAGATTAATTGCTTTTTATATAGATAAATTAAGGTGTATGTTTCTTGATTTTAGAAGATAATGTAATACGTTTATCACGAACCAAATAGATAAGTTACGGAAAAAATGTTGATAGCGCAAATTCAGCTAAACCTCTGCATTTGCGCTATCAACATTGAACCTTTTCGCAACTTATGGATAACAAATGGAAAATATAATATTTTCTAAAGAACTTTTTGCAGAAACGATTTTGTTCTAACGTTTTTGGGATTACTAAAAATCTGCTGAGGCGTTCCTTCTTCCATTATTTCGCCTTTATCCATGAACAATACCCTGTTTGCCACCTCTTTAGCAAATCCCATTTCATGAGTCACCACAATCATTGTCATCCCATCATTAGCAAGTTCTTTCATTACTTCTAAAACCTCACCGACTAATTCCGGGTCTAAAGCGGAAGTGGGTTCATCGAAGAGCATTATTTTGGGTCTCATTGCCAACGCCCTTGCAATTGCGACTCTCTGCTGCTGCCCTCCTGAAAGCCTGGAAGGAAACTCATCCTTTTTATCTTCAAGACCGACTTTTCTAAGAAGCGTTAATCCATATTCAATTGCTTCATGTTTGGGCACTTTTTTCACTGTTATCGGAGCCTCAATAATATTCTGTAGCACAGTCATATGTGGAAAGAGATTGAATCTTTGAAATACCATGCCTAATTTTGAGCATATTTCCGAAACCTTCTTCTGAGAAATCTTTAATTGATCCTTCCCGGAAACTCTTTCATCTATCAATTCATCTTCAATATAAACACTTCCTGAAGTAATCCTCTCTAAGTGGTTTAAGCATCTTAATATCGTACTCTTACCGGAGCCGCTAGGTCCTATAATACAAACCACCTCGCCCTTTGTCACCTCAAAGTTAATATTTTTCAACACTTCTAGCGAGCCAAAGGATTTTGCTACTTTTTCCATCTTTACCATCATGCCAACCACCTCCTTATTCATATACAGAGTACTTTTTCTCAAGCTTTTCAAACACCACAGTAAAAATTGTGGTCATTGCCAGATATAAAACCGCTGCGGGTAAATATATAGCCGCATTTGACTCTCTGGTTGAAATCTGGTTTGTAACTTTCATAAGCTCTGTCATTGCGATCATAGCAACAAGCGAAGAATCTTTCAGAAGAGCAATCAATTCATTTCCTACCGGAGGTATGAGACGCCTGTATGACTGGGGAACTATAACTCTTCCCATTGCCTGTCCATAACTCATTCCCAATGCTTTGGCAGCTTCCATCTGACCTTTATCAATAGACTGTATAGCCGCTCTTATTATCTCAGCGAGATACGCCGCAGAGTTTAAAGCTAGCGCCAAAAGCGCGGGTATCCATTGTCCTGGAAGTGTAAGAGTAGGATTGATGTTTGGTAGAGCATAGTAAATAAAGAACAGCTGCATTAGCAAAGGGGTCCCTCTGAAAAGCCAAATATAGAACCAGCAAATCCTGTCTATTAATTTATTCTTTGATAACCTTCCTAGCGCTAAAAATAATCCTAATATAGCGCCAAAGATTACAGATATAACAGTCAAGACTATTGTATTTCTCGCCCCTTCTAATAATGCGGGCATATAAGTCATAAGTTTATTTAGATCCAATTATAACAACTCCCAAAATTTATATTATTAAAAAATGCGTTGAATAGATATAATTTAAGCATCCATTCAACGCACCCATATTAATACTATTGTAAATTTTTAGTTACATCTTCTCCGAACCATTTTTCTGAAATTTTCTTCATTGTTCCATCTGCTTGCATATCATCAAGTATTTTATTGGCTTTATCTCTCAGATCTGTATCTTTTTTCTTAAAGCATAACGCCATTGGCTCTGAACTTGAACTTTCCCATGAAAGATTATACTTATCTTTGTTGTTTGAAATGTAATATTTTGCTACTACAATATCAACAACAACCGCATCAATCCTGCCTGCGTCCAGATCCATAAAGGGCTGTGTTACCAATGGATAGGTTGCAAGGCCATTATCTCCCAATTTGCTTTGTTTAATAAGATCCCTGCAGAAATCCTCAGATGTGGTTCCCGCCTGCACACCTACCTTTTTACCCTTTAGTTCATCCGGAGACTTTATATCGGTAGTTGATTTTTTTGTCACAATAACTTGTTTGTTTGCTATATATGGCTTAGTAAGGGAATGCTTGCTTTGTCTTTCATCATTTATACTAACTGATGAAATGATAACATCAAACTTATTGATTTCAAGAGCTGAGAAAATTCCTGTCCAATCATTTGATACAAATTTGACATCGCTTTTACCAAGTCTTTTTCCTAATTCTTTTGCTACATCAACATCGAAGCCTATAGTAGTTTTTCCGTCCGAGTCCTTAAACTCCATCGGAGGATAGCTGTCATCAACGCCGACAAGCAGAACGTCACTTGTTCCACTGCCTGAATCCGAACTTTCTGTCTTATTTCCGCATGAGCATAAGGTAAGAATTAAAATGACAACTAAAGAAGTAACAAGTATGAAATTTCTTTTTTTCAATCTCAACATTAAGAGACCTCCTTTTAAACTTTTTGTATTAAGGTATTATAAAAAAATAAACTGGTCAACTGGGAGTTTCAAAAACTTGATATAATAAGGTTTCATTATACAAAACTTGAACAAGGAATTTTTTGAAACTCCCTTAATTAAGAATTTAATTTTTTAAATATATTGTCTTTAATCTTATTGCTCAAATGAATGGAATTACTTCCTTCATTTATAAGAGCTTGTCTGATATATTCAATTTCTGCTTCAGTAAGTACAATTGTTCTGCCAATCTTATCTGATTTGATTCTTTTCATAATTTCATGAATTACATTTTTTGCGTTTTCAATATCTTCAAAAAAATACACTTCAAGTTGATTATCATAGACTGCTTTGTTAGATTTGTAAATTTCAGAAAGTTCCTTTTGATCCAAACCAATTTTCTTTGAGATATCCTCTAACTTATACAATCCAAAATAGTCTACATAACACATTCTTTCTTTCATGCTAGAGGCCCTTACCAAAAAGTTTTCGCCACTTATCATTAAATTTTCTCCTTGAAAGATTTTTGAATTATAATAATTATTATAACAGCATTAAAAGGCTGACACAATAAGGCTTAATCCATTCTTTTGTACATTATTATGTAGCCTATTTTCCCATATTTATATGAGAAAACCATTTAAACTTAATAATTAAAAAATTTGTTAAAATTTTAATTATACTTAAATTTTTATGTTAACATATTAAAAAATATATATTTTACAATACGATAAGAAGAGCCAATAAGATTGATAATGATTTTTATTATATAAGGTTATATCAAAAAAATAACTGGTCAACTGGGCGTTTCAAAAACTTGATATGGAGGGTTTCCATCTAAAAAACTTGAACAAGGAATTTTTTGAAACGCCCTAAATCAAGGTATATGTTTCGTGGTTTTGAAAGTTAATGTAAAATGTTTATCACGAAATATAGGAGGTAAAAAATTTACGATTGACATTGCCCTTTGGGTAAAGTATATATTATAATATAAAGATGAGTATAACAATTATGCAATATACTTACAATATAACAGTACATTTTTCAAGGCCAAACCATTGGAGATCCTATATTTACATAAGGTAATGAGTATTAATGATTATCTTGCAGGATGTTTAATTTATTTTCACAAGATTTATGAAAGATTGCTTCTAAAAAACTCATAGTGATTGGCATGAAAATGATTATGTATCACAGCTCTGAATTCAACCCAGCCGACAATGATAAAAATCGGATTTTAATGCAACTATAAATTACTTTATTTATAGTTATTATATAAAGTCTAAACACATTTTATAAAAAACATTTGGGGGGAAGTGATTTAATATGAGAAACAAAAGAAAGTATGGTTTATTAATTATTTCTATTGTTATTTTGACATCACTCATAACAGGTTTTATTCAGCTTAAATCAATAGCAGCAGGATTAAAATCTCCGGATTTAAATGATGATAAGGTAGTTAATATGGCTGATGTCATACTTTTGGCAGGGACATTTAATACTGTTTCAGGAGATGGTAAATATAAAGCTCAATATGATTTAAATAATGATAGTGTAATAAATATGTCCGATGTAATAATTATAGCAAGTCAATTCAATACCATAATAATCAGCTCAAATACGCCATCACCTACTCCAATTCCAACTCCAACGCCATCACCGTCACAAATTGCTGATTCTGAAAAGATACTTATTCCTCATAAATCTTGGACTTGTGGAATGGCTGATGGAATTCCAAAACCTGAGAACGGTTTGATGGTTTTGGAAGCTAATATAAAACTGGATCAAATTTATAGCCTTGGTAAAACTCAATACGGCCAAAGACAGGTGTTTGTGGTCCAGAGCGGTTCGGTAACCGGTCCAAAAATTTCCGGTTCCATAATG
>JAUZPS010000282.1 GCA_030705945.1 Bacillota bacterium | reverse complement strand
CCCTGCGTAAACGGACACGCCCTAGTATTTATAGGTTTTCATTTTTCGTACTCCATACTGAATATTTATTTAACTAAGAAATGATTGAAAAATTACTTCCGATTCTTAAGCGTGTGTTCACGGGTTAAGTGAATACGTAAGCGAAAATTTTATCGGAAGTTATTTTTTCAACATTCCTAAAAATACAATACCGTTAAATTTTAAAATTCAACAAACTTTTACATTTACTCTTTATTAAATCCGTCACATGCGTATTTATTTCCTTCTGCCGGAACCTCCATTGGATAGTTCCCATCAAAACAGGCTTTACAAAAACCGAGCTTAGACCCTATTGGCGTCCTTACCAATCCGTCAATACTGAGATAACTTAAACTGTCTGCTCCAATCATGTCCTTAATCTCTTCAACAGTATGACATGCCGCTGTAAGATGCTTTCTAGAAGGCGTATCAATACCAAAATAACAAGAATACTTAACTGGCGGAGAACTAATCTTAAGATGAACCTCAGTTGCTCCAGCATCCCTCAAAAGTTGAACTATTCTTTTACTTGTAGTGCCTCTTACTATAGAATCGTCTACCATTATAACCCTTTTACCCTCTATAGCGTTTCTCATTGCGTTTAATTTTATTCTAACTCCAATTTCACGCTTCCCTTGATCAGGTTGAATGAATGTTCTACCCACATATCTGTTCTTAATAAAGCCCTGAGCATAAGGTATTCCAGATTCTTCAGAATAACCTAACGCAGCGGTTATTCCAGAGTCAGGAACTCCAATTACCAGATCTGCGTCAACCGGATTTTCTATAGCAAGCAATCTTCCCGCTTCAAACCTTGCTCTATAAACACTCGCTCCATCAATATAGCTATCCGGACGGGCAAAATATATATGCTCAAAAATACAAAGTTTTGATTCCTTTTCCATTTCAGTTTTAATACTATTAATGCCATCGTCGCTTATAATAACAATCTCGCCAGGTTCGACATCACGGATGAAATTTGCTCCAATAGCATCAAGCGCGCAAGTCTCGGAAGCAAGAACATAGGAATCATCAAGCATGCCTATGCACAGAGGTCTGATTCCTAAAGGATCTCTGATTCCTAAAAGCTTGTTAGGAGTCAATATAACTAAAGCATACGAACCTTTAACATCTTTCATCATCTGAGCTATCGCTTCTTCTATGCTGTCATTATGTCCCCTGTAACGCGATATCAGGTTTGCTATAACTTCAGAATCTATTGTAGACTGAAAAATGGCCCCATTCTCTTCTAGTTTTTCTCTGATAGCCGAAGCATTTACCAGATTTCCATTATGAGCTAGCGCCATTTTTCCGTCTTTATATTTAATTACTAATGGTTGAGCATTCTCAATAAGGCTCGCTCCTGTGGTTGAATAGCGTACATGTCCAATCGCGGACTTACCATTCAGTTCGTTTAAAACCTTCCCGCTAAAAACTTCAGGCACCAACCCCATAGCCTTATGGTGAGTTATATCGCCGCCTTTATTTACAGCTATTCCACAGCTTTCCTGCCCCCTATGTTGAAGAGCGTACAGCGCGTAATACGTCAGGCGCGAAACATCATGGTTGTTTTTACTAAGTATTCCAAATACGCCACATTCTTCTCTTAATTTATCAGGTCTTTCAAAATCCTTCATATACTAACTCCTTAATTTGCTCGCATTTTTAAATATCTCTATTTATCCTTATATCTTTTATACCCTTATATATCCCATTTACCATCTACAAATTTGCTTTGAAGCGCAGTATTTTTTTCTTCAACCTTCTTTGCAAGCTTCTGTTTGAACGCCTTCATTTCTTCCCTTAAGCCTGGGTAACCCACTGACAAGATCTGAACTGCCAGAATAGCCGCATTTTCAGCTCCATCAATAGCAACTGTCGCAACTGGTATACCGCTTGGCATCTGTACAATTGATAATAACGCATCCATGCCATCTAGAGTGGAAGACTTAATTGGAACTCCAATAACAGGCAATGTAGTATACGCTGCAAGTACACCCGGCAAATGAGCAGCCTTACCCGCTGCCGCAATAATTACATCTATGCCGTTCTCTTCAGCTTTCTTAGCAAATTCCGACGCTTTATCAGGTGTCCTGTGAGCTGAGCAAACCATAACATCCACTTTTATGTTAAAATCCTGCAGCAACTTGATACATCCCTTTAAAGTCGGTAAATCAGAATCACTTCCCATTACAATTGCAACCTTTGCATCTTTAGAAGAACACATACAAACCTCCGTAAAATAAAGTTATTTAATCTATAATTAATTTTGACTATTTTGACTGTATTCTAAGATCAAGGGAATTTTGTTTGAAATCCCGAATTAAAAATAAGAAACCTAGCTGTTTTACATAAATTATAGTATCAAATCATTCTACAGTTTGTCAATTAAAGATGGATAAATTACGAACATTTTTAAATCTTTCTTTATTAATATTCGTATTATTCAATAATTTTACAGCTATAAAACGCATAACTGTATATTATTACCTTTTTATGCGTTAATATCCCGAATATTAGCATTATCTAACCAACCCTGAGATAAAGGGAAGCGTAATTATACAAAATAGTGTTGAGAAAAACACATTTTCCGTAGCAAATTTATAATCCGATTCATATTGGGAAGCAAGCGCCGGAACAATTGTCCCGCATGGCATCGCAAGTTGAATTACTATAATTCCCTTAACCATTGGAGGCAATATATTCCCTGTCAATTTAAGCGCAAAAAATGCGATTATCGGTATTATAAGCAGTTTAAAGATTGTCAGTATAATTGAGGGATATCGCTTTAATAAGTCATTAGTATTTTGAATCTTTGTCTCAGCAAGTATCAACCCAATAAATAGCATAGAAAGGGGGAAAGTAGTATCTCCAAGGGGTTTCAACGTCCCATAAACTACATCATAAACAGCTTTAACCATTGTGTTATGTTCAACTGCGTTCTGAAGATTAAATATAATACATATTATCCCCAAAGAAAATGCTATTGTATTGCCATTTATAAGGTGTTTAAGATTATCCTTCCATCTGCCTCCATTATGACTATTGACAAGATATATTCCTAATGTCCATAAGATAGTATCATTTGCGAGGTTAAAAAAAACAGCGTAAGCAAGAGCCAATTTAACATGAGTTTCTCCAAATACCGACCCAATTAAAGGAAATGCTAGAAAAACAACGTTACCAAACATAAAATTCATTTTATAAACACTCTTTGTTGACTTCTCAAGATTTAGCCTTGAACAAACTCCTGTTCCAATCAGATATGAAATCATTATGAACACAAACCCAAAAACATAAACCCAGATTCCATTTCTTATTTCTTCGCTGGTAAACTTATTTCCAGCTAAAGTTATCCAAATTAAAATAGGCGCTGTTATTTTTATAACAACTCTGGACAACATAACGCCTGCAATCTCAGGCAAATAACCTGTCTTACCAGCTAAAAAACCTATTAGCGCCAGAATTCCCAACATTATTATTTTAACTTCCATTTGGTTTCCCCCTAAAAGACTAAAGACTTAAACCCTCATTTGTGGTCGATCTATAATCTGCAAGTTCGAATTTTCAACACATTAACATAGATAAAAAGCAATTAATCTTTTACATTTGCCTATCGCAAAATAACGTTAAAGCGTTCGTTATTTTGCTCCGTCAAATGTAAGATTAATAGTGCTTTTTATATAGATAAGTTGCGAAAAAGATTATACATTAAAAATGCAGTTAAGGTAGTATCAAAAAAAACTTAGCAACTAGTCGTTTCAAAAACTTGATATAATGGGTTTTAGTCATATAAACTTGAACAAGGAATCTTTTGAAACGCCCTAATACGTCTGCATTTTACTATCAAAGCTGAACTTTTCGCAACTTATGAATCAAGGTACATATTTTGTGTTTTAATAACTAATATTATATGTTTATCACAAAACATACAAATAATAGTTATCATAGAGCTAAATAAATTACTTCGAGCCCAATTTTGTTAAAATGTTGAAGCATTAACAAAAAACTCGAAGTAATTTAAATGGTACTTTTATTCATTTAACTTATATTAAAGTGATTAATCTTTCACATTTGCATGCCACAAAATAACATTAAAGCGTTCGCTATTTTGCTCTGTCAAATGTAAGATTAATATAGCTTTTAACTTAGACATTATCAAAAAGAAAACTTGCATCCTTAGCTTTTCAAAAACTTGATATAATAGCTCTTTTCATACAGAACATGAACAAGGAATCTTTTGAAACGCCTTTATACATTTTACTTATTTATTACTTTTTTACTTTTTTATCTTATTATTTATTCCCACTCAATAGTTGCGGGTGGCTTGCTTGTGATGTCATAAACAATTCTATTGATATGCTTAACCTCATTAACTATTCTATTTGATATTCTTTCCAATAAATCAAATGGTATTCTTGCCCAGTCCGCAGTCATAAAATCAGTTGTAGTAACAGCCCTCAACGCCAAAGTATAGTCATAGGTTCTCTCATCCCCCATTACGCCAACACTGCGCATTCCTGTCAGGACTGTAAAATACTGATTTATTTCTCTGTCAAGACCCGCATTAGCTATTTCTTCTCTGAAAATATGGTCTGAATCCTTAAGAATCTCAAGTTTATCCTTAGTTATATCGCCTATAATTCTTATTGCAAGGCCAGGCCCCGGGAAAGGTTGTCTCCATACAATATCCGCAGGTATTTCCAGTTCTTCGCCAACTCTTCTTACTTCATCTTTGAAAAGGTTTCTCAATGGTTCTATTATTTCTTTGAAATCAACGTGATCCGGCAATCCACCTACGTTGTGATGGCTTTTAATAACTGCGGCGTTTCCGGTTCCGCTTTCAATAACATCCGGATAAATAGTTCCCTGAACCAAAAAATCCACTTTGCCAATCTTTTTCGCTTCTTCTTCAAATACTCTTATAAACTCTTCACCGATTATCTTCCTTTTGGTTTCAGGATCTGAAATACCGGCTAATTTATCTAGAAATCTTTTTTCCGCGTCAACTCTGACAAGATCTAAGTCAAATTGTTCAGTAAATATTTTTTCAACCTGATCACCTTCATATTTTCTCAGCAAACCATGGTCAACAAATATACAAGTAAGCTGCTTGCCTATAGCCTTATGGATCATAATCGCTGCGACAGATGAATCAACGCCGCCTGATAGAGCGCACAACACTTTCTTATCTCCGACTTTTTCCTGAATAGCTTTTATTGATTGCTCAACAAAGGAGGACATTTTCCAGTCGCCTGAACATCCGCATATATTATAAAGAAAGTTTCTCAACACTTCCCTGCCTTTTGGAGTATGTGAAACTTCAGGATGAAACTGTACTCCATAAAATTTCTTTTGGTTATTTTCCATAGCTCCGTTTGGACAGTTTAATGAAAAAGCGCTGCTAATAAATCCTTCGGGTAGCTTGGTTACCTGATAAGTATGACTCATCCAGCAGGTTGTATCCTTTTCTATTCCTTCAAATAACGCGCTTGAGGAATTTAGGCTTATGTCATTTTTGCCATATTCTCTTTGCTCTGCTCTTTCAACGCTTCCTCCAAGCATTACGCCCATCAATTGCATGCCATAGCAGATGCCAAGAATTGGGATGCCGAGATTAAAAATTTCTTTATCGCAAAACGGCGCTTTAGGGTCAAGCACTGACGCAGGACCGCCGGAAAAAATTATTCCCTTAGGGTTTAAAGACTTAATTCTTTCGATGGAAGCGTTATATGGGAGAACTTCACAGTAAACATCGGCTTCTCTTACCCTTCTTGCTATAAGCTGATTATATTGAGCGCCAAAATCCAGCACTATTATCATTTCATTATTCAAATTAACAACCCCTTTTGTAAATATTTTATATCAATAAACACATAAGTTTTATTTTCGTTATTATAGTAGTTTTAAAATCATTATTTATTTTATATTTTGCAGAGCAAAATAATAAACGGTTTTATTGGTTGGTCATTATAGTTTTGAATATTATAAATGAACTTATCTCTTCAACCATTTTTATATTATATAGGATTTTAAACATATTGCAAAGTGAAATTTTATGTCTTTTATTATATCTATAGCCCCTCTGTTGAGGTAAATGCTGATTACCCGGATAACACATATATTTAGCGAGCTTCATTATTTTGCGTTTATCTGCATGCGCTGCCATTAAGATAGTCAAATTTTAAACCCTGGCGCTTTTTTTCCATGGTCATCTTTTCTTCTATCATATCATGTATTTTCCACCAACTGGTTCCCCAATTGCAAAAAAGGCTTCTTTCCTTAGGCGCTCGGCCAATTAACCGCTGAATTATTATATCTGGTGAAAGATACTCCAGAAATGAAATAGTTCTATCAATGTATTCTTCTAGTGATACAGGTTCGATAACCCCCTTATTATATAGATCGCCAAGGCCTGTTCCTTCAAGTATATACATAGAGTGACATTTTACCTGTTTAACGCCTAATGCGCTAATAATTTT
>JAUZPS010000281.1 GCA_030705945.1 Bacillota bacterium | reverse complement strand
GTACATTTATTACATAGTTCTTTATTTCCTCAGCGCTTAGTTCTGCAACCTTTTGAAGGCTGTCTAAATCATGTTCAACCGCCTTCTGAAGATTTGTATCCAGATCTTTTGAGCTTTCTTTCTCAATATAATTGCTAAAGACATTATCATCATAAATTATGCTGTTGATGATATATGACGCAAATGAGCTTAATGAATTCCTTTGAGTCAATTTGAAATAAAACTTGCTATAGTAATTAACAAAGCCGACCAGCTCAATGTCGTTATTGTTTATATATTTGATCAATTGACTAAAACTCGCGATTACCTCATCCTCCAGTAATTTTCTGTAAACCGTCAATGACTCTAAACCAATATAAACCGTTCTAATTTTATCAAACATACAATTAAAAATCCTCCTCACTTAGAATATCATTCTTGCTTGCAGTCCTGACAATACCCGAACATCTCAAGCTTATGTCCCTTTATGCTAAAACCCAGCTTATCTTCAAGAGCTTTTTCGTATTCTTCAAGTGGACACCCATCTACAGAAAGCATTTTTTTGCACTTTACACACATTAAGTGATGTCTGTGCTGCGCGTCTTTTATCTCATACAAGGCTTTGTTATCACAATTTATGCTTGTCTTACTAACAATCTCTTTTGAAACCAAAGTCTCAAGGACTCTATAGACAGTTGATAAGCTTATTGAAATATTTTGTTCCTTTAGCTTAAGGAAAATTGATTCCGCATCTATTGGCTGTCCATTGCCGGCTATTATCTCTATAACCGAATTGCGGTGTTTTGTATTCCGCAAGTTTTCTTTCTTGAGCAATTCGCCATAATTCCCACCTATACCCAAATCATGTCATCCTCTCATTCATATTCTTTGTTAACTATATAAAAAGCACTATTAATCTTACATTTGACGGAGCAAAATAACGAACGCTTTAACGTTATTTTGCGATAGGCAAATGTAAAAGATTAATTGCTTTTTATATAAAGAGATCATAATTCTAATTATTCAGCGCTTCCGATAGCACTTTTAAATTAGCGTCCATCGTCTTTATATAACTATCGAGATCATTTTTATCACTACCTGTTACAAATGGATCGAGATTATACACCTTAGCTCCGGTTTGGCTAGCAATAGACTCAGCAACTTTTTGCGAATACTGGGGTTCTGCAAATAACACTTTTATTCCAGCTTTTTTTATCATTTCAATCGTGTCCGCAAATTCACCGGCGCTAGGCTCCGTGCCAGGTTCACGTTCAATAACTGCGGCAATATTAAGCCCGAATTCCTTTGCAAAGTATGGAAACGCTTCATGTAAAGTTACAATATCCTTGTTTTTTACTTTATCGAGTTGATCATGCATCTTCTTTTTCTCAGCTTCAAGCTTGCTTACAAAAGCATTTCCGTTTTTATTAAGATATTCTTTATATTCAGGTTTCAATGTCGAAAGCTCTCTAGTTATGTTTTTTACTTCTTCTATCGCTCCTGAAATGCTAACCCAAACATGAGGATTTTCTTCGCCATTTTTCTTGTCTTTTAATAGATTAATACCTTTTGAAGCCTCAACTACCTTTAGATCCGGAAGCTCTTCTATAACCTTCTTCATGAAATCTTCCATTCCGGCTCCATTTATCACAAAGACATCCGCTTTCTCAAGCGTTTTCATATCCTTCGCGCTAAATTGATAATCATGCAAACATCCTGTCTGCGGTTCAGTCATATTTACCACGGATATATCAGGAATATCTTTAGTGACGTTGAGTGTAAAGTTATATAAGGGATAAAAAGACGTCACAATTGTAAACTTCTTATTATTGCTATGCTTATCTACGCGGATACTGTCCTTATCCCCCCCACAAGCAGTAAGCACCATTGAACAGACCATTAATAAAACAAATAAATATAGCGATTTTTTCTTCATACTTTCCTCCAGTTCACTAATATTAGGATAGATTAATTGCTTTCTATTACAAATAATAATTATTCGCATTTGCATTTCTTATTATACTCTAATTTATATAAATGTACCAATAATTTATGAGTTTAAATTTAATTGGAGATCATTTTTTCCATAAAATAAAAAAATGTGGACACAGGCTTCAATTAACCTGTATCCACATTTTCCAATTTTACAGTTCAATATCTATAAACAGGATTAAGAACTTAAGACTTTACAGTGTTTGAAAATGAAACATTATCAAAGAATATTGGTCCATCATAGTTCCAGTCAAAAGCTACAAATGCCATTATCAAATCCGTTGCTGTCTTGTCTTCAAGATCTACAGTAACGGTATAACGATACATTTTGCCATATGTTCCTGTTTCCTGAGCATCCTGTTTGAAATCCTGCAGATAAATTTCCAACGCGCCTTCTCCAAATTTCTTGTATCCTGGAGCGGCAGGCATATTTATCATCGCGTATGGCTTGAACAATGTGTCTTTAGCCGCTTCAGGCAAAAGAATATCGAAGGATACCTTATTTACCTTTGACATATCAACACTGCTGTTTATTCCCTGAAGCTTAACCTTTAATTCCTGATAAGTCCAGTCACTGCTGTCCCCATCATCAGTAAACTTCGCGTCAGCTCTTACTGCTTTTAACGTTTTGTCGTAGTACACATCAGCTGTCACGCTAGCGCCTTCGGAAGCGTATGCTCCTTCATAGCTGACATTATTTGCGTCAGAATCAAAAGTAAACTGTTTAACAGGGATGTCGCCTGAAACTTTTACGCTTATGGAATCCTTCTGAGAAGCTCCATCTGTATAACTTACAACAACTGTTAAATTTACATCAGTTCCATTCATTTCAGTAGTAGGCGTCCATACCGCGCTATACTGCCCGTCAGTATCTTTTGTCATAGCAATATCAGCGCTTTCATCAGTTTTTAAAACTACTGATGAAACAGTTTTTCCATTAGCAAAAACCTTTGCTTTAACTGTAGTAGGTCCTGAAAGGGTAGTTCCGCCATAAGGCGCTGATATGTACGCGGATGGCTGATCAGCCTTGGTATCTACTTTTAAATCATAGAAACCGTTTAACGTATCACCGAATACACTGAAATCATCATTATAGAAGTCTACAAAATCCTGTAGCAATTCGTTATTCCCTAAAGTTGAATGATGCATGTAAGGAACCCAGAACTGGTTAAGGTCAAAATTCGCCCATACCAATATGTAAGCGCACTTATTTTTACCTGCTGCAGAGCTATCCTTTAACGCGTTTAACAGGTCGGTGAACCATTTGGTATTTACATTGTTATCTTTCTTTATTCCTGCTGTGATACCTGTTTCAGTTATTGTAGGTATCTTGCCTCTCTTATCTGCCATCTGCGATACAAGCTCAGCTCTGGTAACTATTGACTTCATCCAATTCTTTTCTGAAGTCGGGCTTCCGCTGCTATCATACTGGTCAAAACCAAGCACATCTACATAATCGTCTCCAGGATATCTTACAAGGTAATCAGCTTCAGTATTAAAGTCTCCTGAAGGTGAATACGCATACAGGAAGTTGTGCACACCCTTAACATCCCTTAAGTATTCAACTGTATAACGATACAGTTTAATGTATTGATCCTCAGTACAGAAATCAGCTCCCCACCAGAACCAGCTTCCGGTGTTTTCATGGAAAGGTCTGTATATTATTGGAATCAAGTTGCCATTATCATCCTTAATATTGTTTGCAAAGGTCGCAATATTATCAAGGAACTTATTAAATTCCGCATTCTTAGATCCTCCTGGCAAAATGTTGGTAACAACATTTCCAGAAGTCTGGTAGAAGTCTCCTCCATTTACGAAGTTAGGCATATGCGAACTCAATGTTATAACTCCGCCTCTTGCATATGCTTTCTTAACAACATCTGAAAGCAGTTCAATGTTTTTCTCAGCAGAGTAAGATGTATTTCCAGGAGGCTCTTTACCTTCAATGATGAGCGTATCCCAACCATACACCGCGGGGAAAGCGCCAACATCATTTTTAACGTCGGATTGAGTTCCATCTTTGCTTCCACCGGTTGTAATACCACAAGTAGTAGTATCCTGATGTCCGAATAAAAGATTTTTACCGCCTATGCCTCTTAAAGCCGCGAACAATGATGCTGTTTCTTTTGTTAGACTGGAATCAACAGTATCAACTGGAGATACATCGTAGTCATTTGTTGAAATCTGCGCTTTATCTGTTCTTGGGCCTGGATTCGGGTCAGGAACAGGTGTCGCTTTAGGTTCTGTTACTGAACCGTCGCCTTCCAAGCGGATTTCATCAACATAAATAGTTGTTTGAGGAGCTCCGCCCATCTCCTGTATATTAATTCTCTGAATTGCTTCGGGATCACCTAAATCGCTTAATTTTACAGTAATTTCAGTCCATACTCCAGCCTTAGCGGTAAACATTATTTGCGGACTGGTAGAAGTTTCATCCGCCGCATCCTTTACAATAGAGAATGCCAGCTTCTTATCACTGTCGCCGCCGTTTACCCAGAATTTAACGCTGTTATATCCTGTAGTATTAATTCTTTGGGAGCTATATAGCGATAAAGCTGCATATGCTCCTGTGTATGTAATAGCAATAGCCGCTGAACCAACTTTTGCGTTAGAATCCGCAAAATCAGCAGTTGTGTTCCATGACCAGTTCTGGAAACCATCTGGCATAGCATCATTATATATGTTCATAACTTTAGTCTGAGTCACAGGCGCCGCCCCTACTAGACTTAAGTCGTCAATATATATTGGAGTCTGAGCAGCTCCGCTCAATTCCTGAATGTTTATTCTCTGAATTGCTTCAGGATTTGCAAGGTCGCTCATATTAACCTTAACTTCTGTCCATTGTCCAGCTTTCGCAGTAAACTGAACTGTGGGGCTGGTAGATGTGTCGTCTGCCGCGTCCCTAGTTATGGAGAAGCCTAATTTCTTATCGCTGTCACCGCCATTTACCCAGAAACTTATGTAATCATAGCCTGCTGTTTTAATAACCTGACCGCTATATATCGACAATGCAGCCCATGCTCCGGTATATTCAAGAGAAATAGCATTTGAGCCCGACTTAACAGTTGAAGTACTTGCAAAATCAACTGTTGAGCCCCATGACCAATTCTGTAATCCGCTTGCAAGAGCATCATCGTATATTGTCAATGTCTTAACGCTCGCAGGCGCAGGAACAGCCACTAATGTAACATCATCAATGTAGATAGTTGTCTGAGCAGCTCCGGATAATTCCTGGATATTAATTCTTTGAATTGTTTCAGGATTGCCAAGCTCGCTTAATTTTACTTTAACTTCTGTCCATACTCCTGCTTTAGCGGTAAATTGAACTTTAGCGCTTTCAGTAGTATCATCAGTTGCATCCTTTATGCAGTACAAACCTAATGTCTTATCGCTATCTCCGCCGTTTATCCAGAAATCGACGCTATCATATCCAGCAGTATCAATTTTACTTGAACTATAAAGCGACAGAGCTGCCCAAGCGGCTGTATAAGTGACAGCAATGGAGCTTCCAGACTTTGCGACTTCAGTATTTGCAAGATCTCTGTCGCTTGTCCATGACCAATCCTGCCAGCCGGTCAGAAGACTATCCTTATATATATTTATATCCGTTTTAGGCGATGTATTTCCTGATGGGGTAGAAGTTGGCGTAGCGGTTGGTGTCGGTGTTGAAGTAGGCGTATCTGTAGGAGTCGGTGTAACCGCGACTACCATAGGATAATCTGCAGGTGTGGCGCCGAAATGCTTAGCCAAGATAACAACATCCTGCATACTTACAGTACCATCCATGTCAAAATTCACGTACTCATTGTAGTTTGGGTCTGTTGAAGCTGCATTAAAAGCCTTCGCAAGTTCAACGACATCCTTCATGTTAATCATATTATCAGATATTCCATTTTGAGGGATATCTCCAGCCCACATCATGATTGGCTTTTCTTCAGTTGAAGCAAAAGCGTCAGAGCTTCCTGGAACTTCTTTAATTAATCTTGAAAGGTAACCAGGCTTTGTAACTACCAAATCATAAGTTGAACTTTGTTTTGGAAGGCCTTCAATATTGAAAAAACCTTGGGAATCTGTTACTGCACTGGCTTCAGAGCCTACAACAGATACTTTGAAACCTGCTTTGACAGGCTTTTCGGATACTAAGTCAGGCGACACATATCCACTAACACTCACAACATCGCTGCTGATTACCGCAGGCTGCTCATTTGCTGCCGCGATTGCGTTAATTGGCATTGCAATAGATGTAATAATCATCGCAAAGACAACTAATACGCTTAGAATTTTTTTCGTTTGCATTTAAATTATCCTCCTAAAATAAAATTAATATTTAATGCCCATAGTCTCTTAACTGTTTATAATAGATGATTTCTAATAAAGCTTCTATTTTCATCTATATAAGTTACGAAAAAGATTTTACATTAAAAATGCAGTTGATACGTCTGCATTTTTCTATCAAAGCTGAACTTTTCGCAACTTATGAATCAAGGTATATATTTTGCAATATAAAAAATAGATGTAAAATGTTTATTGCAAAATATATAT
>JAUZPS010000280.1 GCA_030705945.1 Bacillota bacterium | reverse complement strand
TTGATTAAACATTAGGAGAAAATTTATGGGATATGATTACATTTTGTTTGACCTCGATGGTACACTTACAGATTCTTCGGTGGGCATAACAAATTCCGTAATGTATGCACTCAAAAAATACGGCATTGTGGTTAATGATAGAAGTGAGTTGTATAAATTTATCGGCCCTTGTTTAATTGATTCTTTTGAAAAGTTCTATGGTTTTTCAAAAGAGGAAGCAAAGGCTGCTGTAGAATATTATCGTGAATATTATAGAGATAAGGGCATATTTGAAAACTTGGTTTATGATGGAGTAGAAGATTTGCTTAAAACATTAAAAGACAAAAACAAGGCGCTTATTGTTGCAACATCTAAACCTGAAATATTTGCAAAACAAGTGTTGGAGCATTTTGATATTGCAAAATATTTCACTTATATTGCTGGCAGTAACCTTGAGGGAACAAGAATAAATAAAGATGAAGTTATAAGGTACGCGATAAAAAGTTGCAGCATTGTAGACTTATCAAAAGCAATAATGGTTGGGGACAGGGAACATGACATTGTAGGCGCAAAAGAGGTAGGAATTAGTTCAATAGGTGTTTTATTCGGATACGGTAGTAGATCCGAACTCGAGAAAGCAGGCGCTGATTTTATTGTTGATACAGTTGCTGATGCTGGAAAAATTTTATTAGGTTAAGCTTATTAAGGCCAAATAAAGTGTTAGTAATGTAAGATATACTAAAAGGACGCCATATAAGAAAGTTGCCAAATGATTTTTTTCATTATGCAATGTTTATAAAATACGTATCATTTTTATTCTATGAACAAGCCTACAGAGTAATTTGTATATGCGGGAGGAATGAAATTCGTCTAACCGGGCTCCATGTGAGGGTTGCAAATTAGCTTTTTTGATGTGAAGTGGGAGAATACTTATATGAGATTTAAAGATAGTTTTAAATCATATCTATTAGTCATTGGATTGGGCTTGTTGGCTGGAATAATAACTACACTGTTGAATTTGTTCCCTAATGATACATTATGGAGTTTGAGTTCAATTGCAAGCGTATTTGGTTTTTGGATGATAACAGTAACCTTAATTGTATATTTCAGTAGTTCAAACAAAAATGCATCCATCAATGTGTTTTTATACTTAGCAAGTATGAATTTTAATTTTTACTTTTTACAAGGAGTTCTTGGGCTATTTCTGCCCAGATTTCACAATGTAGAGAATTTTATTAATTGGGGTTTGTTAAATAAGTATAATGCATTGGCATTGGTTTGCGCCATAGTCAGCTTTGTACTCTACTACTGGAATAAAAATAATAAGATAAGCAGTGTTTTATACGCGTTACCAATATGTGGCTTAGGCTCAGAAACTATAGGTGTAATATTTTACTTGGTCGTGGCTCATACTTATTTGTTTCAGGTTTTCCTTGATTGTTTAGGTTTGGCGCTATTAATATGTTTATTTTATAAAAAAACGAATAATAAGCTTATTTTTATTTCTACAGCTATTTTAGGAAGTATCATAGGCTCTTGCATATTTTACATTCCGTTTTTGTAATAAATCCTTCAGCATATGTTAAAATTTGTAAAGAGGATCCAAGGGAAATACTTACAAAGTTGATTGCAAAGACTTTGAAAAATATCAAGCGAATAGTTGAAACATTACACGAACTAAGTCGGCTCTATTGCCATTAAGGCAGATAACAAAATGGATGAGTTAGTTGATAAGGAATCTTATTGAAGGAGGCTAAGTGTGAAAAAATTATTTTTATTAATATTACTGATGTTATGTGTGTCTAATAAGGCGTATGCAAACAGCGGACCTTGGAGAAGTGAACCTGCTCCGGGCTTTAATGCGCTTCCTTTAAAGAGCAATTCTGTTGAAGTTGTAAAAGAGGATTTAACCTTTGATATGACTGCTGACAAAACCCCTTATAAAGCAAATGTATCGGCTAATTATACCCTAAGAAATTGGTCAGAGAAATCGGACACATACTCGATTGCTTTTCCTTATGTAGGTGGGTATCTAAATGACTGGGATAAGCAGGATAAATATTTCAATGCAAAGGTGTCTTTTGATGGAAAGCTAATTATACCTAAAATCAAGCTACTACCAAAGGTGCTTTTTAATGCTTCAGATGGTTTGGGGGGCAAAGGCGTCTATATAAAAGACAGTATGGTAAATCTCACCTTCGAAGATATTCTACGACATATGAAATCAGCAATTGATTCAGAGGACTTTGATATTACAAAATATATCGACAGAGACCCTGTTACCGGTGAACTGATTAATACAGCTAATCGAACTGAGTTAGTTGTATTGATGCTTTTTGATATTACAATGCCAGCTGATTCTACATGTGAGCTTAAGGTCTCATACAATCAGATTGGGGGAGAAGACAGATATAAGACCAGAGACTATACATGCATCTATAATTATTTTCTTGAACCTGCGAAATACTGGAAGAGCTTTAAAGATTTAAATATAACTGTCAAGACTCCCGAAGGCTATAAAATTATAGAAAGCAATCTTAATTTAAATGAAGTAAAAGATGCAAAAGGAACATATGCAGGTCATTTTGTTACACTACCGGAAAAGAACCTTGAATTTCAGGTTTATAAGTCACTTAATACCGCTCAAAAAATATATGAAGCTATAGACATGAAGTTTAATTTGAGGTGGACTATGCCCATTATGATGGTTTTAGGAACACCAATTTTAATTGTAGCTTTGGTAGCAGTTGTTTATTTGAAAAGAAGCAGAAATATTAAAAAAACCTGAGCAATGGAATCTGAAAGAGAACAACAATCTGAACGAAAAAAAGGGGTGTTGATGATCTACTAATAAGTAGATTAACAACACCTAAAACTTCATAGAGGACTGAATGTGTGATAATTTATTAAAAAAGATTAGTATTAAGGGCTTAGTGAATTTGAAATGACCTTATTGAAATTACTTTCTAATTATTGAAGCTGGCCAGTTATCAATGGTTGTTTTGCTTTTCTATTATAACTATTCTTCATTTGCAAATCGATTAGGGGTAGAATATTTAAAAATAAATTATTTTAATTTTGTCTACCCCAAAAAACCAACTGGATCAAGAATTAATATAGTATAATTATTATAATTAAATAATTATTTACAGCTAATAGACATAAATCAATATGATACACCATATGTCAACAATAGGATTAGAATAAATTCAGTAAATGGCTTAAGGTGGTGATATTTTGTTCAATATCTTGTTTACAAAGAAAGATGCAGCCGAAAAAGGGCATACAGTCAATGATTTAATAAGAATTATTCAGGATGGGAACAAAGAACAAAAGGAAAAGTTTATCAACGATTATAAGCCGTTTATCATAAAAACTGTCTCAAAGACTCTTGGAAGGTATGTAGAGATTGAGAACAGCGAAGAATATAGTATTGGACTCTCTGCATTCAATGAATCTATTGACTGTTTTGATGAAGAGAAGAACCGCAATTTCTTTAACTTTTCAGAGCAGGTCATAAGAAGAAAGTTATACACTCATTTAAATTTGCGAAAAAAAGAGCTGAATACCCTGCCCTTTTCTTACTTGGAAGAGACTGATGTTAATTTTGAAAATAGATACCTTTCTGATAATTACAATCAAGCATTACATCAAATTGAAATTAAGGATCAATACACACTTTTTGAACAGAGGCTTTCAGAATTTGGAATATGCTTTGAGGATCTTGTATTACAAAGGCCAAAGCACAAAGATTCTTTAAAGCAGTCTATAAAAATAGCAAAGTTGATAACTGAAGACGTAGATCTATATAAAAAGCTCTTGACTAAAAAGACTATACCAATGACTGACTTGTTAAAAAAAATAAAAGTCAATCACAAAGCAATTGAAAATAACAGAAAGTTTATAATTTCTGTCTGCTTGATTCTTGGCGAAGAATTCGAAGATATTCGGGAGCATATCAATGAATATGTTGTCTCGATATAGTGAAGGAGGGATAACTTTGAAATATTTAGGATTGATCTTAAAAGTGAATGACAATAATGCATTTGTCATAACCAATGATTGCAAGTATTATCAAATAAAAAGAAGCTCGGAAATGTTTAACGGACAAAAAGTTGAATTTGGAAAATCGGACATCATCAATCTCAAAAATGCCAAATCTCATGGAATGGACGGCGTATTACAGAAAAAATTGAGATATGCCGCAGCTGTCGCAGCTGTTTTTCTTGTAATGGTTTCAGCCTTTATTCTATGGAAAAATTCTTTTATTGCTAAAAGCGATATTTATGCGTATATAGATGTTGATATCAATCCAAGTCTTGAGATAGCAATAGACAGCCAAAATAATATAAAGGAGGTGCGTCCCCTTAATAATGAAGCAAAAACCCTTATAAAAGGAATAAATATCAAAAAGATTTTGTTAAAGGATGCTTTATCCCAAATAGTAAGTAAATCAATGGAGTATGGCTTCTTAAATAAAGATAAGAAGGATATGATTTTGATATCTGCTGCAATTAATGAACAAAAATCAAAATCTGAAAGTATCAATAACCTGATTAGTAATATATGCAGCGATGTTAAGAAACTTGATGCAAAAAATATAAGTACTACTGTTGTAAATATTCAGCCTGAAACAAGGGAGCTTGCAGTTAAGAATGATATATCCATGGGCAGGTTTGTAATATTTGAGGAAGCAAGAAAATCTGGAATGAACCTTTCCATAGAATCAGTTCGCAAGATTCCACTAGAAGCAATCTTGGATAAAGTTGATCTTAAGGGCGTTGAAATTAATAGCATGATTGATATTGTTACGGAAACTGCAGGAGATAAACCATCTGCTGTTAGCGCTAAAGGGAATGATTTAAATCCTTGGGAACCTTCAAAAGATAATTTTAATTTATTTGCTGTGAAAGAAAATAAACATGACAGTGAAAAAAATAAAAACAAGGTATTGACCAATAATTCATCATTAGGGCAAAACCATACCCTTGGGAATTCGCAAACGAATACTCCTGTTCCGGAACAAACACCGCCACCAGTAAATCCACCTTCAGAACCTAAAGTGACGGACAATGAATACATAGCTCCCAGCGCGCCAAGTGTTAAATCAGTCAATATAAGCGCCACACCGGAGCCAACGCCGAGCGTCACAGATGTTCTTCCAACACTACCTAAAGTGGCTGGTTCCATTAGCGTGATCTTCAATACAAATAAAATTAAAGACATAAATCAGGTTATTTATGCTACTGTAGAAATTAAAAACATGAGAAAATTCTATGGATATCAGCTTAATCTCAAATATGATCCTCAGGTTCTTCAGCCAGTTACTCAAACAGGCGGAAGTTATACAAGTATATCAGACCCTGAATGGGGAACAGTCTTGCGTAACTGGGATTATGAGCCTAATTCCTTTGCCATTAACAATTTGAATAATGGAAGGATATTATTAAATTGCGCCTATACAGATCTGCTAAAATATAAAAACAGTCAAGCCCTTGAGTCTGACGGTACTTTGGCTACCTTCAAGTTTAAGGTTATTAAATTAAAGGATACAAAATTAGTGTTTCAGAATTCCGGAATTTCACCAAAAGAGAAATCCGGGTCAGTTTTAGTTGACTGGGATGGAAGCGTTATTTCGGATTATGAAGTAATTCAACCTTGCCAATTAACTGTAGATGAATACGTTTCAACTACGCAGAATCAATCATCCAATTTGGATAATTCATCTATTAATAATGGAAATACCAATATTATACCGCCTTCAACCCCGACGATAACTCCAGCAAAGTCAGCGGAAGAACCCTTAACACCAATGACAGAGACCCCAACTATATCAACAGAGACCCCATCACCGACAACATCGGCAATAGCGCAAACACCTACATCAACAGTAACACTAACACCGACACCAACATCAACAGTAACATCAACAGGACCGATATTAACATCAGAGCCAATACCGACATCAGCGCTAGCAGAACAAAGAACAACATCAACACCAGAACCAATAACAACACCAACAGCAGAACCAATATCATCAATAAAACCACTGACGCCACCAACAACACCCGATATAGCCGCAACACCTTTTATAACATCAACGTTGCCAATAGTAACTGAAGTAACTCCGGCAACACCCCTGAAATCACCTAATGCATCCGTATCATCGACACCTGCAGCGGCGCAAACTACACCTTCTCCAGCAAGCAATATGGTAAATAATCAGGGCGCAAACTATATTACTCAGGAAAGTACAGTTACAATGCTGCCGACACAAACTCCTGCCGGGATAATTATTAACGATTCTATCCAAACACCGGCTAATGATAAAAATACACAAAATATTTTTGATATTAATCATGATGGGCGCGTCAATTTGGAAGATAAGAACTGTATCAGTAAATCATTCAATAAGTCGGAGGGAGAATCCGGATATAATGATCAATGTGATTTGAACAAGGATAAGGCAGTTAATTTTGCTGATCAAATTTTATTTGATTTATATTTTGATAAAGTTTGGTCCGAAGCAAATGAA
>JAUZPS010000028.1 GCA_030705945.1 Bacillota bacterium | reverse complement strand
TACAATCCGTTATCTATATTAAAAGCGATCTTAATCTTACATTTAACAAGCAAAATGTAAAAGATTAATTGATTTTAATATAAAATTATTATTCCTATATATAAAAATATTATCACATGGAAATTTCTACAATATGTAGCCGAGAAAAAGTTTCGTTAATATACTAATACAGGAAAATATTTATGTTATTTAATTTAGGGAGTTTCAAAAAATTCCTTGTTCAAGTTTATACGATGGAAATCAATTATATCAAGCTTTTGAAACGCCCAATTGACAAGTCGTTTTTTGATACTGCTTAAAGGATTAAGGGGTATACAGGCTACAAAATCATAAGCGCAAAAGAAATATAAAAAATAAAATTGCTGTTTTGGAGGGATAAGAGTTGATAGGCTTGGATCAGAATAAAACACCTCTATTTGATGCGGTGAGAAAATATGTTGAAGATAAAGTTGTACAGTTTCATGTGCCAGGACATAAACAAGGAAGGGGAATTCCAGAGTTCTGTGAGTTTGTTGGCGAACGCGTTCTTCAAATGGACGCAAACGGTATGGAAGACCTGGATTTTGCAAATAATCCCACAAGTGTTATTTATGAAGCTGAAAGGTTAATGGCAAATATTTTTGGCGCTCAAAACGCGTATTTTCTTGTAAATGGAACTACGGCAGGAGTTCAGGCTATGATTATGAGCGCATGCGAACCTGGAGACAAGATAATATTACCGAGAAACGCGCATAAATCAACAATAGGTGGAATTATATTAAGTGGAGCGATGCCCATTTATATTCAACCTGAAATAAATGAAAAGATAGGAATTGCCATGGGCATAACAGAAGAGAGTCTGAAAAAGGCTATAAAAGAAAATCCTCACGCAAAAGCTGTTTTCTTGATAAATCCTACATATTACGGTATTGCGTCAGATTTGAAATCAGTTGTAAGAATTGCGCATAGAAACAATATGGCGGTCCTTGTTGATGAAGCCCATGGCGCGCATATGTCATTTCATGATGATTTTCCATTGACCGCGATGGAGGTCGGCGCAGACATGAGCGCGGCAAGCATGCATAAAACAGCAGGATCCATGACCCAAAGCTCTGTTTTGCTATTAAGAAGTAATGTCATATCTCCAGACAGAGTTAAACAGGTTTTAAATCTAACTCATACTACAAGCTCTTCATATGTCCTTATGACTTCACTTGATATTGCCCGGAAACAATTAGCGGCGAAAGGCAGTGATCTTTTAGAAGAGACCTTATACCTTGCTAGGTTGGCAAGAGAGGAAATCAATAAGATTGATGGTTTATATGCTTTCGGTAAAGAATTGGTAGGAGCTCCCGGCTGTAATGATTTTGATGAAACTAAGCTTGGAATCAACGTGGCGGGAATAGGACTTACAGGTTATCAAATGGAAAAAAAGTTAAGAAAAGAATACAACATTCAGGTTGAGATGTCTGATCTTTATAATATCCTTGCGATTTTAACCATTGGCGACAGGAAGGAGGACTTAGAGATACTTGTAAACGCTTTGAAGGATATCGCGCAGAAACAAGGCGCGAGAGAATACAGAGCAACAACAATAGTGCCTAATAATCCTAAGTTGATTGTATCGCCTAGAGATGCATTCTACTCTGATAAAAAGGTTGTGGCTTTAGAGAACTCTATTGGTGAAATATCAGGTGAAATGGTTATGGCTTATCCACCAGGTATACCGGTTATTTGCATGGGAGAAAGAATTTCACAAGAGATTATTGATTATATAAAGCTTTTAAAAGAAGAAAAGTGCGCCCTTCAAGGCACTGCTGACCCGTATGTTAATGAAATCAGGGTTCTTGGCAGGGAATAAAAGATTTTCATATCTCATATCTAAATAAAAAGCAATTAATCTTTTACATTTGCCTATCACAAAATAACGTTAAAGCGTTCGTTATTTTGCTCCGTCAAATGTAAGATTAATAGTGCTTTTTATATATATTAAAAGCGCTGAGCAGCAATTATTTTATTGTTCGGGTATAAATAAAAAACTTCCGATCTAAAATATTCCAGTATTCGTTTTATGTCGGCGAATACTGGTCTAGATACGGAAGAAGTGATTTTTAACGAGTTTACTTAGGGCGTTTCAAAAAATTCCTTGTTCAAGTTTATACGACTAAAACCCAGTATATCAAGTTCTTGAAACGACCAGTTGCTAAGTTTTTTTGATACTACCTAACATTAAAAATATCAGAGATTTGTTATGTTTAAAGACACTATATTATTCTTGATAGCGCTAGGAACAATAATAAAATTCCAGGCAGTATGGATATTATCTTTTTATTAACTCTTTCAAAGTATGTAATCTTTCTACCCAGAAACAAGCCAGTGTATAGAAATATTAATTGAAATAAACCGACAACAAACGGAATTAGCATTGAATGACATCCCGCTAGGGAACTACCTATACCCACGCCTATTGCGTCTAAGGATAGAGCAAATCCAAGCAGAAAGGATTCGCGGATATCGATTGTTCCTGATTTGTCAAAGTCCATATTAACCGGATTTCTAATAACCTGAATTGTGATACCAAAGGACTTTATAGCAATCTCTAAAAGTTTTCCAGTTTTGTAGTTATCCTTGGTTTTTAAGGGCTCATCGCTTTTTATAAAGGATTGTATTATTATCCAGATACCCATTATAGAAAGAATAGCTACTCCAATAATACTTGAGAGGTTTTTTGAAAGAATATTGCTAAGGTTTTTACCTAATGTTTGAGCAATAGCTGAGTAAACAATTGAAAAAAGACAGATAAATAGCTTTGATAGCAACGGTATCTTGATTTTTCTAAGTCCATAAACTGTACCGACGCCTAAAGCATCAATGCTTAGTGATATTGCAAGTAATATAATAGTAAAAGTCATTATTACCAACTCCCGGTATAACAATTTTAAATATTTCCCCTTGGTAAAAATTACAAATTAACCGTCACGGTAACTTATTTCTGAGATAAGCAAAACAAGGTAAGTTCGGGGAGGATATGAGTTTATATTATTTATTGAGGTAGAAATTGTGACCTTGCCGCTAGCATTTGTATATATAATTCTCTTCTTAAGCGGTTGTTCCAATATTAAAGAAGAATTTATCCGGTTGCAGATTTTATTCAAAGAGGACAGCTATTTGGTTGTAAAGCATTTGGTTATCATAACTCTTGGTTATCTAAAGACATTATATGATTATACATAAAAAATTGTTATTGTTATGTATTGAATTATGTAATTGAGGAGCTTGTCGGTAAAAGTCGGAAGCCCTCATATACAATAATCTTTGGGGCTTAAAAAATTAATAAAAAATAAAAGATTTATATTGTAAACGGAAATTTTATAGAGTAAGGGAAAGTTATGATGTTCATGTAAAATTTAACGCTGAAAATAAAATTACCAATATACAAATAATCGTTGACACGAGAATTTATATATTGGTAAATGTTTTAAGAGTTGTACAGTTTTAAATTAAAAGCGCTTTTAATTATATAAAAAGCACTATTAATCTTACATTTGACGGAGCAAAATAACGAACGCTTTAACGTTATTTTGTGATAGGCAAATGTAAAAGAATAATTGCTTTTTATACAGGCTATTTTTTTTCTAAGATACAAACCACCATCTTTACAAATCCTTCTTTGAGTACAGGAACTTTTGTAAGTATGGAGAAAATGTTTCTTAAAGGAACCTCTTTATAGTAGAGAATATTAAAGTCAGTTTTTGGCAGTATTTTGCTAAATCTTTTGATGGTCATTTTATTGATATAAGAAAAATATTCATTTCCAGATTCATTTTTTGAAATACGGAAATTTATGCGTTCTTTGCCATCAGGTAGAGCCTTTACCAAATCCTTATATACAGATATCAGTGTTTTTTCACTGAAGAAAAGGTGAACCCATGGAAAGCCTATTGCATCGCTTAAATGAGCACCAAATGGATGATGGTAGGGTGGAAAATTCAAGTATATTCTACCGCCTTTTTTGAGAACACGATTGCATTCATTAAGGACTTTTAATGGTTCTGCTACATGTTCCATTGCATCATTCACGATTATTATATCAAAGGAATTATCTTGAAAATCCATTTTTGAAGCATCGCCCAATATAAACTGAAAACGGTCTTCAAGGCCCTTTTCACGGGCAAGAGCATATGCATCCTTTTCATATCTGGGAACTACGTCTATTCCATAAACTTTTTTAGCTCCGATAGATGCATAGTATAATGTTTTACCTGCCGCTCCGCATCCTATATCCAGTACAACCTTGTCCTTGAACATTTCATCAGTAGTTGCTTTTTCCAGATAAAAACGTATTGTTTCGATGCCTTTTTCAAATTGCCACTGTGAGTATGATTTCAGACCCTTGTTTTGTAAATTAAAGGGATGAACAGGAAGCGGAAACAACTTATTAAGTTTCTTGCAAAATACGCTACCAAGACTCATTACGCTATCTCCCTTTTATGCGCTTATAGCGCTTAATAAAATATTAAAATCATTATTAATCTTGCATTTATCAACACAAAATAACAAGCGGTTTTAAAGGTATTTTTAATGTATAATCTTTTTCGCAACTTATATAATAAACTAATAATTGAAATTTTACAACCTAGAACTCGTAAAAGTGACGAAGGCAGTATCAAAAAGAAAACTTGCATAGTTGCTGTTTCAAAAACTTGAACAATAAATCTTTTGAAACACCCAAATAAAAAAGAACCGCTTTTAAGTCGGTTCTTTTTATCTATGCTAAAAAAGTATAATCTAAAGATAATGAATTGTTAAACTAGTTTTATTCGCTGCGCTGAACTAATTATTCAGCTGCGATTGATGTTGCGTTCTTTGCAACATCATCAGGCAATTTAACTTCGTAGTTACCGTTAAAATCAGTATAATTATAGTTCATGGTCATATCCACTTCAGTAGTTTCAACTTTTTCCCCAACTTTCTGGGAAGCGCTCATTGACATATCCATTTTAACTGCCTTTGGATAATAAGTGGATTTATCCAGAGTCATTTCCATGTAAACTGACTTAATGTTAACACCTGCAGTTTTAAAGGAGTCACCTAATTGTTTAATAAGTCCATCAAGATAAATATTGCCCTTTAAAATAATTTCATCCGGATTTGAGCTTTGATCAACTGTCAGGCCAGCATACATTTTATCGGAAGCTTCTATGACTGCTGCTTGGTTTATCTGCTTTGTAAAATCAGATAAATCAAGATTTGTATATGTCCAGTTGCCTGTGGTAGGATCTGTGACATATATCTTGTTGTTAGCGAAATATTCTTCCATTTTAGTATTTATTCCCATTCCCGATACATTGCTGTCTAAATGCATGATCATGTCTTTAACGTCAATTTCCATCTTACCGTCCATTTTCATGCTCATACTTTGACCCGCAATTTTCATTTTCATGTCAGCAGTAAAATCGCTTTTCATTCTGCTAACATCTTTAGTGGCGGCATTTGACTTATCTAAAATAGTTTTTGTTTCATTATATCCTTGTTCATCTCTTATGATTACTGATTTAGATGAATCATCCCATACGACTTTTTTCCCAAGGGCTTGAGAAACAAATCTTGCAGGTATGTATGTATTTCCCTTATATATAACTGGTTCAACATCAAGGGCCTGAGTCTGTGAATTTATCGTAGCATTTTTGCTGCCGATTTTAAGGTAAACCTTTACATCATCTTTTGTTAAAGTAACACTGCGGTCAGAGCTGTTCCAAGCAATATGCTCGTCATCGTTTTGTACTCCTAAGTTTGTCAGCACTTCTCTGAAGGGAAGCATTGTTCTACCATTATAGTTTATTGGGGTTTTTGAATATTTATTCATTTTCCCATCAATAATGATTTTCACTTTAGGATCCTCATTAATTTTACTGCTTGCTGATGATAAAGAAGCAAACGATAAAGCTATAGCAATAGTAGACATAATTAACACAATTTTCTTTTTCATAAAACATCCTCCTTTTTTTGTTAGTATAATTATTAATTATTTCAGTAAAAAAGTCAAAGACAGATTAATAACAAATATACTTAATCCGGATTGATTTATGCTTAAAAAAATTAAATTGTATTTCTAAAGCTTATTATTTTAGTCTATTAATCGTTTTTATGCATAGAATTAGGACAGATAACTCTATAATTACAGATAAAATGCCCTTGACCAAATTAAAATCAATTAATCTTTTACATTTATCTATCGCAAAATACCGTTAAAATCATTGGTTATATTGCTTTGTTAAATGTAAGATTAATTATGATTCTAATATAAAACCGCTTCAAATGACCAGTTCATGAATAATATTAAGTCGGCTTGGAGAGGTTTAAAGTGTTTTATCTGTATGAATAAGGTTATATCCCTGTTAAATAAAATCAATACCGGCTGTACATATATCGGAGCAAATTAACAAGAGCATAATAGATATTTTGCTAAAGACGTATGTAAAGCATTAGTTGATTTTAGTGTGGCAGGCGAATGGAATATTAATTAAAAGGAGAGTGTTATGTATTGAGCGAAACAATACGTAAGAATTCAAAACATACGGATGAAAGGCAGTATTATGAAGGTTTTGCCAGCGCGCCAAAACGGAATGCCCAGAGCGCTCTGCCTAAAAAAGCGCCTTCCGATGAAATTTATAAAAAAGATACATATACAGGAATTAGTGAAAAGCACGCTGAAAAACTTCTTGATATACATGGACCCAATACACTGTCTGAAAAAAAGAAGAGCTCTGCGCTTAAAATGTTAATTGATCAATTCAGTGACTTTATGGTGCTTATACTTATTGCCGCAACAATAATTTCAGCCTTTATGGGTGATATAACTGAGGCTGTCACAATAATCGCAATTGTAATAATAAATGCCGTACTTGGCTTTTTGCAGGAATTCAGAACGGAAAAAACCATGAACGCCCTAAAAGAACTGACAGCTCCAACAGCGAAGGTCATAAGGGATGGCATTTTAAGCAATATTCCCGCAGAGAAAATTGTTCCCGGCGACCTGTTGGCGCTTGAGGAGGGAGACAGAATCCCGGCAGACAGCGAGTTGATAGAAATAAACAGTCTTCAGGTAGATGAATCGCTCCTTACCGGTGAATCTGTACCGGTTGAAAAATCGTTGCATTCAAATAGAAAAGAAGATGCTGAAGGAGAAAAGAAAAACAATATCTACATGGGAACAACCATAACAAGAGGAAGAGGTAAAGCAATTGTTAGCTCTACAGGAATGAACACTGAAATGGGAAAAATTGCTGACATGATCCAGAACATTGAAGATGAGGAAACACCTCTTCAAAAGAGGCTGGACAGTCTTGGAAAATTTATTGTATATGGATGCCTCATTATTTGCGCGGTAGTATCTATAACAGGAATACTACGGGGCGAGGACCTTTTTACCATGTTGTTGTCCGGGATAAGTCTTGCCGTTGCGGCTGTACCCGAGGGACTTCCCGCGATTGTGACGATAGCTCTTGCGCTAGGCGTCCAGAAAATGCTTAAGAGAAACGCGTTGATAAGAAAACTTCCAGCCGTTGAAACCTTAGGGTGCGCGAGTGTAATTTGTTCAGATAAGACAGGTACCCTGACACAGAACAGGATGACCGTAAGAAGCATTTTTACATGGCCTAATCATTCAAAGCAAAGCGGGATATTTGATTTTAAAGGCGGAAAAGTAAAATCCGATAGTTTCTTTGGAATGCATAAGGGAGAGTCAAAATCGGCGGGAAAAGTAAAAGAAAGTAATCATGAATTTAAGGACGGCAATCTGGATGATTCAATTAAGCTTGTCCTTGAAATCGGGGGAATATGCAACAATGCGGTTTTCCTGGAGTCTCACGAAGATAAGGAAGGCACTTTTAATAAAATTAAAAATATGTTTTCAAAACAAGAAAGACAGCTTGTAGGCGATCCAACAGAAATTGCTCTTATGGAAGCGGCTATGAAGGCTGGAATTACCGATGAGCTTTTGAAGGGAGAGTACAGGAGAATTGATGAAATACCCTTTGATTCCGAGAGAAAGCGCATGTCGGTTATTTGTGAATTAAGGAATGGTGAGAGATATGTATTTACTAAAGGAGCTCCGGATATTATTATTGAAAATTGCAGCAGTATAAACTCTAATACAGAAATAAAAAAATTAAGCCAGCTTCATAAAAATGAGATATTAAACGCCAACGATAAAATGGCGGAGGGCGCTCTAAGAGTTCTGGGCTTTGCTTTTAAGAAACTTGATTCAAATAGATATAATAAAAAAGATATTGAGAAAGACTTGGTTTTCGCAGGCCTTATGGGAATGATTGACCCACCAAGGAAGGAAGCCCAGGATGCAGTGCATAAATGCAGGATGGCAGGGATTAAGACAGTTATGATTACCGGAGATCATAAAATAACGGCTGCCGCGATTGCAAAGGAACTGGATATTCTTCAGGATGGGGATAAGGTACTGACTGGCGCTGAGCTTGATGAAATAGGAGAACAAGGGCTTTTAAAAATTGCGGATAATGTTTCTGTTTATGCCAGAGTTTCTCCAAAGCATAAATTGATGGTTGTAAGGGTTATGAAAAAACTTGGGCATGTAGTTGCTATGACTGGAGATGGGGTCAACGATGCTCCTGCTGTAAAGGAAGCTGATATCGGGGTCTCAATGGGCAACACAGGAACCGATGTTACCAAGGAAGCGTCAGCAATGATCCTTATGGATGATAACTTTGCTACAATTGTTGCCGCTGTCGAAGAAGGCCGTGTTATCTATAACAATATAAGGAAGTTTATAAGATATATGCTGGCGTGCAATCTCGGAGAAGTGCTTGTTATGTTTTTAGGTATGCTTATAGGCTTGCCTATACCGCTTTTACCGATTCAGATATTATGGGTTAATCTTGTGACCGATGGCCTGCCGGCTATAGCCTTGGGATTTGATCCGCCTGAAAGAGATGTAATGAAAAGAAGACCTAGAGGCGCGAAAGAGCATATTTTTTCAAATGGCTTGCTAAGACTGATTCTATTCAGAGGAACTTTGATTGGCATCAGCACCCTGGCTGTTTTTATAAGCGTCCTTCATTTTACAGGAAATATCGAAAACGCAAGAACAGCAAGTTTTGTAACATTGGTTATCACACAGCTCATACATGTATTTGAGTGCAAGTCCGAAAGAAAGAATATTTTTGAGATACCTCTGCTAAACAACATACCTCTGGTTTTATCAGTTCTATGTTCTCTTGCTATGATACTTGGGGTTGTATATTTTAAAGCTTTCCAAGGAATTTTCAAGACAGTTCCTTTAAGCTTTAGCGATTGGATACTGATTTTAGGATTCTCTGCTTTAGGGCCGGTGCTATCAAGCTTTTTGAGGATAAACAAAAAATAAGACTATCAAAGTTTCGCTTCATTACTCGCCTAAGCAGCTGGAAAAGAACATTTTCCGGCTGCTTGGCATGACTTTATAAAACTGATTTCAGAGTTCTTCAAGTTTTTGAAACGACCAGATTACAAGTTTCCTTTTTGATACCGACTTTTTTAATACAGCCTAAAGTAAAGTAGTATATATATACTATAAATGAACAATATATTCACTTGAAAAAAGCTTGAGAAAACTATATAATGGACAAGTATGAGCATTTATCGATCTGCTGTCTAAAGGGCGAAAGAGGGACTTAGCAGTTGGTTTCTCCTTTATCTGAGTGGATGGATAAACTGATTATGATGTAGTAACAATTTGTTCACAATTTATTAAAATTCTTATGAGATAATTGTGTAAGTGTCTTTATTCTCTTTAGGAAAAGTAAATATTATATACAGGGGGGAATACAATAAAATGATTGAAATTCAAAACATGTCTAAGCGTTACGGTAGGGTTCACGCCGTAAAAGACTTGAGTTTTACCCTTGAAAAAGGTGAAATTTTAGGCTTTCTTGGACCAAATGGCGCCGGAAAGAGTACGACTATGAACATTATAACCGGTTATATACCGCCGAGCGCAGGCACGGTTAAGGTATGCGGTTTTGATGTCATGGAAAATCCATTTGAGGTAAAGAAAAGGATTGGGTATTTGCCGGAACAACCGCCTCTATACATGGATATGACGGTAAGAGAATATTTGAGCTATGTATGTGATCTTAAACAGATTAAAAAAAGCGCAAGGAAAAGCCAGCTTGATCATGTCATGGAATTAGTAAAAATTACTGATGTCAGTGGAAGGTTGATAAAAAACCTTTCTAAAGGTTACAAACAAAGAGTTGGGCTTGCTCAGGCCCTGATTGGCTCACCTGAGGTACTGATACTGGACGAGCCTACCGTTGGACTTGACCCGAAGCAGATAATTGAAATCAGAAATCTTATAAAGGCGCTTGGAAAAGATCATTCAATAATTTTAAGCTCTCATATACTTTCCGAAGTAAGCGCTGTATGTGAAAGAGTTGTAATTATTAACAAGGGTCAGATTACAGCGATAGATACTCCAGAAAACTTATCCAAGGGAATGGATGAGTCACTTAAATACACTGTTTCCGTTGCTGGGCCTCAGGACTCTGTAAAATCCATATTAAAAGGTATATTTGGCGTCAGAAAAGTTGAAACATTATCTACGAAAGATAATGATAGCAGTGATTTTGCTATAGAATCAAACAAAGAAACAGATATCAGAAAGCCTATGTTCTTTGAACTGGCAAAAGCAGGGTATCCAATAATGGAGCTAAAGCTAAACGACATGTCTTTAGAAGATGTATTCTTGCAATTGACTGACAATGATGTTGTAATGCCTAATAGCGCAGTAAGTGAAGATAAAAGTAAAGAGGATGAAACTGAAGAAGATAAAACTGCTGATAATATTGAAGAAACAGCAGAAAAAAAGGAGGTTGAATAAGATGGGGTATCTTTCAAACGTAACTAGTGTGTTTAAAAAAGAGACAAAGTCTTATTTTTATTCCCCCATGGCGTATATTATATTAGGGCTGTTTATGTTTATATCATCCATTTTGTTTTATTTTTTCAATTTGAGCAATAGTATAGGAACCTTGGTATGGATGTTTAATCAGCCAATATTTGCGTTGATATTGATAATGTTTATTTCAATACTTACAATGAGAATGTATGCAGAAGAAAGAAAAAACGGCACAGAAGTATTATTGTTTACATCGCCTTCTAAAGTATCAAGCTTAATTATTGGAAAGTTTTTAGCAGCATATTTTGTATTTATCGTAATGACTTTGTTGACACTAACTTATCCATTAGTAATCATGATTTTTAAAGGTAAATTTACAATACAGATGGTGGGAGGCTATGTTGGTCTTTTACTTTTTGGTTCATGCCTCATTGCAATTGGGCTTTTCTGCTCGGCTTTGACTGAAAACCAGATCATAGCTGCAATTTTAAGTTTCATCATAATGTTTTTCTTGTTCATCGTAGGCTCCTTTGCCACAATGTTTGGAGGAGCTGTGACTGAAATATTGAAATGGGTTTCATTGTTTTACAGGTATTCAGATCAATCAACCGGTATATTCAGATTAAATACCATGGTATATTTCATAAGCATTACAGTATCCTTACTTGTAATAACAGTGCTTGTAATAGAAAAAAGACGTTGGAGTCAGGGGTGATAATATGGAAAAGAATAATTCAAAACGTTTTAAATATGGAGCTGCATCTGTTTTAACCGCAGTAATAGTTATAATTATTGCAATATTTGTAAATCTTCTTGTGATTAAACTTGATATCCAATGGGACTTAACCACAAATAAAATATTTACATTAAATAAAACCTCAGTGGAATTTGTTAAAAAGCTTACTAAAGAAGTTACAGTTTATGGATTGTATGATAATACTAAAACAGATACCGGCGATCAAAACAGCCTCGTGAATGAATTGCTTAAGCAATACCAAAATGCTTCTTCAAAGGTTAAAGTTAAGTTCGTTGATCCGGACAAGGATCCTGCGATTCTAACTCAGCTTGATCCACAGAAGACAAAGACATTCAATAAAGGCGACCTTGTAGTTGCCTGCGGTAAAAAATTCGACATAATACCTTCAACCAGCTTTACTTCAACACAACAGACACAGATGGGAAATGACAACAGCTTGGTTGTAGAGAACTATATTACTACTGCTATCAAAAGGGTTTCGGCAGACAAGACGCCAACTATTTATTTTACAACCGGTCACAAAGAAAGAGCCTTCCAGACTGAATATCAGCAGATTAAAATGTTCCTTGAGGGTGGTAATTTTTATACAAAGGACTTGGATCTTCAGACTGCTCCGAGAGTTCCCGACGATGCAGAGTTGGTTTTTGTTCTTGCTCCAAAAATTGATTTATTGCCGGATGAAGCTAAAAAGCTCAATGATTATTTGGATAAGGGCGGTAAAATGTTCTTTGCTTTTGATCCTGTTATTCCAAATCAGAATATGCCGACTTTTGAAAAAGTGTTGTCTAACTATAATATCACCCTTGATTACGATAAAGTTGCAGAAGGTGATAAAGATAAATTTAAAGAGGGCGATCCAAGCAATATTATGGTTTCTCTTGAATCTAACGCGCTTTTCGGAGATGTTCCACAGGGCCAGAATCTTTCAATAAACATGCCGAATTCAAGAAGTATAAATATATTAAAGACTAAAAAAGAAGGTTTGGATATAGTATCCTTACTGAAGACATCAGATAAAGCAATAGGTGTTCAGGCAGACAGGTCAAAAGGAAAAGACATCAACGGGCCATTAGATCTTGCAGTTGCCGCAGAGTATCAAGGCGGTACTGAGGACAGCAGAGTAGTAGTTATCGGAAATGCGACTGTATTCTCTGATGCGTCATTAGTGCAACAAAATGCAAATTCATTGGCTACATCTGTGTTCTCAGTATTTATGCAATGGCTTATACAGAACAAGGATGATATGGGAATACCTCCAAAGAGCCTTAATTTTGAATCAATTAACGTTTCGCAAAGCAGCGCTAATATATTTGCTATCATATTGATAGGTATTATCCCGCTTATCATATTTGGACTTGGCACCTTTGTATGGCTTAGAAGGAGGCATCTATGAGGACTTTCCGTAACGTTATAATACTTGCGGTTGTTATGGTGGCATTGGTCGGAGCTTTTATAGGCGTCAGCATGAAGAAAGGGAAGGATACATCTAATAATGAATCTCAACCAACTACAAAACTTACACCTTTGATGGAAGCCAAAAAAGATGATATTGTAGAATACACTATTGAAAATCAGGGAGATAAATTTACGGTAGCCCATAAGGGGACGGACTGGACGCTTGTTTACCCGGCAGGCGTGAATTTCAGCAAGGTTGAAACGGAAAATATGGCAAATAACGCTGCATCTATTTCCAGTTCAAAGCTTGTTGAAGAGAACGCCACAGATCTAAGTAAGTATGGTCTTAACCATCCAGCGGTATTTACCGTAAAAACTAAAGATGGCAAGGTTCAAGTATTAGAAATCGGAAATAATACTCCGACAGGTGATGGAGCTTATGTTAAGCTGAAGGATTCCAATAAGGTATATGTTGTTGATATTAATATGGTTAGCCCGATGAAGGTTTCAAAGTATTTCTTCTGGGAAAAAACGCTGTTTAATATGAAGACAGAAGACATCAAGACCCTTTCACTTGAGCGAGGTGGAAAGATAGCATTTAAAGTTAATCTCCATGATGACAAAAAGTGGTATCTTACTGAGCCTATGGAAGGGGCCGCAAATTCAAGCAAGCTAGAGCCGTATCTCAATGAACTGCCAAGCCTTACCGCAGATTCCATTGAAGAGGATAAGCCTAAGGACTTAGCTGAATTTGGATTGGATAAGCCTACGTATATTATGACAATTGAAACCAAGACGGGGACTAAAAAGCTATACCTAGGAACAGAAGTTATAAAGGGTCAGCAAATATACGGTAAATTGGCAGGTAGCGATACAATTTATGTTCTGCCAGTTTCAAAACTTAATTACCTTGATCTGCCTTTAAAAGAGTTGGTGGAAGGTTTAGTCTACACGCCTGATATAACAGATGTTTCTGAATTTACTGTAGACATGGATGGAAAATCAACTAATATAAAACTTCAGTTAGATCCTAACAAGAATATTGACAAAGATATATATACAGTTGACGGTAAGGAAGCTGTTAAGAAAAATGAAGATGGTGAAATGTTTGTCAGAGTATTCTATAGAGCTATAATCGGTGTTGGATTTAGTGATCTTGATGCCGCAGCGGTTCCTTCAGGAAAGCCTGAAATCACTTTCACATATACATTAAAGAAAGCTCCGGGTACAGTTAAGGTTGAATATATACCAAAGGATGCAACCACTTACTATGCTGTTATAAATGGAAAATATACGGGCAAAATTATCTCAAAAGTTGACTTTGATATGCCTGATGGACCAAGGGACGATTTAAGAAAACTCAAGGAGTCTATCGGATCAAAATAATCTAATTTAGTATTTATAGAATTAAATAATAACTCCGACATAGAATTATATTGGAATGATACTATGTCTGGAGTTGTTTTTTTGAGAGGAGAAATAAAAAATATTTATAAAGTATCAAGCATCTATATGACGACAATTATTGGGGCTGGATTTGCATCTGGGCAGGAAATAGCCAGGTTTTTTTCAGGGTATTATAAGGGCGGGTTTTACGGGATTATAACCGCCGGAATACTATTTGCTGTCATAGGGTGGTTTGTTTTAGACAGGGTGTACATAGGTAGAATTAAGAATTATGAAGAATTCTTGTTTCCGACTGTAGGGTGGTTCTTTGGTCGGATAATGGAAGTTGTCGTGTCTTTGTTTATGTTTTCGGTGTTAAGTATAATGATAGCTGGTTTGGGAAGTATTTTGTCCACTAAGCTCAATATACAATTTTATATAAGCGTCGCAATAATTGCTATTATTTGCTCGCTTGTAATACTGACCGATATTAAGGGAGTGGTTGCTCTCAGTACTTTAGTAACGCCGATTTTAATAGGCGGAATGATTTTCGTGGGGTTCTATGTGATAGTTACTAAGGACTCAACGGTTTTTAATATGTTTGGCCTATTAGATGGAATCGCTAATAACTGGTTTGTTTCAGCGCTTATATATGTTAGTTATAATAGTATAATATCAGTTATTGTCATGTGCAATATGCTGCCTTATCTCAAAACAAGGAGAACTGGAATTTTAGGAGGAATAATCGGCGGCTTATCGCTCTGCGGTATCGCGTTACTGTTAAATACCGCAATCAACATGTTTTACGCTGAGGTTGGGACAAAAGACTTCCCTGTTCTTAGCATTGTTGAAAGATACGGCGCCTACTTCGGCTATTTTTATACATTTATTTTATGGTTGGCAATGTTCTCCTCCGCTATCACATCGGGATACTGTTTAATCGACAGATTAAGCAATAAGATTAAATTAAATAAAAAGATATTGACCTTATCGACCTGCCTATTGATTATTCCTGTTTCTTGCTTTGGATTTACAAACCTAATAGCTTCACTGTATACCATATTTGGCTATATTGGGTTATTTATGGTTTTCGCTATCCTGATGCAGGAGTTTAAGAGGACTTAGAAGAATATATATCATTAATCACTTCTGGGGAGAAACAAGCAAGGCGTCAAGGAGGTCCTGCAATATAATGATGCAAATAATAATTGATTTTGATATAGACAATAAAGAATAAAATTAGTATTATAAAATAGCAAATTACTTATATAAAACCCTATATTATTTCCAAATATATTACAGAAGATAAGCGGAGAATACAATTATGGAGCGTTCTGAAAAAGAAAAACAATCAAATCTTAATACTGGTGATGTGGAAAGTTCAGGGCAAATAAAAGTAAGGAATGTTTTACTTTTTTTCATACTGGTATTGATTGTTGCCTGTACTGCCGCATTTACATATTTAAAGAGTAAGAATGTCGATATGGAAAACATGAGTGTTAAGGAAATATTTAGCGAGCTAGTTGATTTTTCCGGAAATGAACAAAAAGGCAAAGTGAGCAATGAAATAAAATTTGACGCTAATGAGAAGCATGTTTTCGCGACTTATAAAGGGCTAATAATAGAGAGCATAAAGGACAGCGTCAAAGCCTTGAATGAAGCTGGCGAGGAACAATGGGTTGTGACAGTGTCGGCCGGCAACCCTGTAATTAAAACAGCCGGTTCATATATGCTAATAGCAGATTTAACAGGGAAGGATGTATATCTCCTAAACGGCGGCGAAATAAAGTGGAATAGAAAAATGAATGGGAATATAATAAACGCGGACGTCAATTCCTCTGGATTTGTATCTGTTGTAAGGGAAGAGAAGGGGTATAAAGGCGCGATAACCATAATAAATAAAAAAGGAAATGATGTTTTAAGCAGAACGATAGCTGGAAAATTTGTTTATATGTCTAAGGTGTCGCCATCAGGCAAACAGTTTTTAATTAACGGACTGGACGCATCGGGTGTAAAGTCCCAGGCGGTTGTTGAATTGAACAATATGAATGATGAGAAAGCAAATTCATTGGAGCTTGGCGAAACATCGCTGCTTCCATATGCGGGATTTCTCGATAATGGAGACTTGGTTGCCACTGGAGACTCTGCAGTGTATTCTTTTGATACTGAATCAAAGATGAAATGGAAGCTTGAATTTCCAAATAACAAGATTATATGTTCCGATATTTTATCCGGAGACTCAACGGTTCTCGCTTTAAGCGAGGAGGATAGTTCAGGGAAAGTTACGGGGAACAAAACTGATATTTACACAATAAACAAATCTGGAGAAAAAAAACTTTTGTATTCTATTGACTCAAAGGTAAAAAATATTAAGACCTATAGCGGCGTTATTGCGATAAATACAGGTACGACGGTCTATTATATAAACGGTAAAGGCGCTTTGATGGATAAATTTGATTCAAAGATAAGCATATCGGATGTATATTTTTTAAGCAGGCATAAAACTGTTCTTGTTGGTAAAAACAGTATTGTAATTAACAATATATGACTTTAAAATATAACTTTAAAATATGACTCTAAAATTTTATACATAGGAGGAAAAAATGAACTGGTGCGACTTGGCGGTAATAGCAATTATTTTGGGGTTTGCTTTGTATGGCATGTTTAAAGGTTTTATAATGTCAGTTTTTAAATTATTATCCTTTATCATTTCATTAGCTCTGTCTTTTTTGATGTATCCGTATGTTTCAAAATTCTTAATGGGTACGGTTTTGCATGACAAGATTAAAACAGCCATATTCGATAACCTTATCAGTCAACAAGGAGGAGCTTTAACACAGACAAAAGACGCAGTTGCTCAAAAGGTAGTTGACAGCTTGAATATACCCGGCTTTTTAAAAGACGTTCTGATAACTAAATTTCCGGATCCTTCAAGGTTATTAAACTTTAATGACATTATTAATACAGTAAGTGAAGAATTAACTAAAATAGCGATTTATATTATAAGTTTAATTATTCTTTATGTTCTAGTAAGAGTAATATTAATTTTTTCAAAATATACACTGGGCGGGTTGTCCAAATTACCAGTATTAAAACAAGTGGACAAAATCGGAGGGTTTGCCCTTGGAGCAATAGAGGGTTTTCTTACGGTTTATATAATATTTACGTTAATGATGATTTTTAGCGCCTCGCCAAGTTTTAAGGGAATATTTGAAGCAATTGACAATTCAACTATTGCAGATGTAATCTTTGAACACAATTTTATTTTTAATTTATTATCAGTTAAGAAATAATTATGAGTTTATCTATATAAAAAGCACTATTAATCTTACATTTGACGGAGCAAAATAACGAACGCTTTAACGTTATTTTGCGATAGGCAAATGTAAAAGATTAATTGCTTTTTATATAATTATAAGGGCGTTTCAAAAAAATTCCTTGATTTTAATCAAGTTCTGAATGATGAAAACCCATCAGATCAAGTCTTTGAAACGCCAAGTATAAAAGTTTTCTTTTTGATACTGCCTAAATCATTTAAAAACTACTGGACATGTTAACCTGAATCGTGTAAAATATTTTATAAAATCAGAATGATAATTTAATTGATAATAGATAGCCGGGAGATTCCCGGCTATTGCTATAAAGAGGAATTGACTTTTTTATATTATTATTTGTATTTTATTTATCATGGTATAAAATTAAAGTAATTATATCATGTCTTAAAACAATTAATAGCTATGTCAGGATTATATCTATTTAAATTGAGAATATAGAAAGAGAGGAAAATGAATATGAGAAGTGATGTTGTAAAAAAGGGTATTGAAAGAGCTCCGCACAGGTCCTTGTTTAAGGCTATGGGCTATACTGACGAGGAAATTAATCGTCCTTTGATCGGGGTCGTTAATTCAAAGAACGAGATAATACCAGGCCATATCCACTTAGACCAGATTGCCGAGGCTGTAAAGGCAGGAATAAGAATGGCTGGCGGAACTCCGATTGAGTTTGGCGCGATAGGTGTTTGTGACGGTATTGCGATGGGGCACATGGGAATGAAATATTCACTTGCCACAAGGGAGTTAATAGCAGACTCATGTGAAGCGATGGGACTTGCGCACAGTTTCGACGGAATGGTATTCATTCCCAACTGTGACAAAATAGTTCCGGGTATGTTGATGGCAGCCGCAAGAATTAACGTTCCTTCTATCGTAATCAGCGGCGGGCCTATGCTTTCCTTGAACAGAAACGGAAAGCAGCTGGACCTTAACAGCGTTTTTGAGGCAGTAGGCTCGTTTAAAGCTGGAACAATGACTGAAGATGAAGTCTGTGACATTGAAAATAACGCATGTCCAGGCTGTGGATCGTGTTCCGGTATGTTTACCGCAAATTCTATGAACTGTTTGACAGAAGTATTAGGAATGGGTTTAACTGGTAACGGCACTATACCCGCTGTGTACGC
>JAUZPS010000279.1 GCA_030705945.1 Bacillota bacterium | reverse complement strand
TTGAAAACAAAATTACAAAAATTGAAGATTTACCGCTTTCTCTTACAGCCAAAGATGTAGCTAAGGTTTTAGGAGTATCATTAGAACATGCTTATAAGTTAATCCACAGAAAAGAGTTTCCTTCTGTACAGATGGGTAAAAGGCTTGTTATTCCTAAGCCGGCATTTGAAAGGTGGATGGAGAATCCATTTTTTTATGAAAGGAATTAATCTATGTTAAAGAAAGATAAAGCGAAAAGAGAAAACGGAGAAGGCTCTATTACAGAACTCAAAAATGGTACATATATGGGCAAGATTCAGATTGATGGAGTAAGAAGGTCAGTATATGGCAAATCCAAACCTGAAGTTGTGAGGAAGATTCAACAACTATCCATAACCTCTATAAATGGTTTGAAAGATTCTTCAGTAATGAAATTGGAAACTTGGATGCTGTTTTGGCTTGAAAATTTTAAAAAACTTAAACTTAAGCCAAAGACATATGAAGTATATGAAACTCAATCAAAACATCATTTATGGCCAGAATTGGGGCACATAACTCTTAAGGATCTTAATGCGCTTCAGATACAGAAGTATATTAATGAAAAATCAAAAAGGTTATCAGCTGCGACTGTAAGAAAACAATTTAATATCCTTAATTCAAGCCTTGAGAAAGCTCTTGCAAATGATATGATAAGTAAGAATCCATGCAAACATATTGAACTTCCCATATTAGAACAAAAAGAGATTAAAGCTTTCACTCAGGAAGAAGAGAGAAATTTTTTGGAAAATGCAAAAGATGATAAGCTCTATGTATTGTTCATTTTAGCTCTTGATACAGGTTTGAGACTTGGCGAATTGTTAGCCCTTAATTGGAGTGATATCGACTTTGAGAATTCAGAAATAAGAGTCAATAAAAACCTTATTTACGTTAAGGACTTTAAAGGCGCGACTCAAAATAAAAATATTCTTATTGTTCAGGATACTCCAAAAACAAAGTCTAGTATAAGAAAAGTTCCTGTCACAGTCAGAGCAATGAAATTATTACAGGAATATAAGTCGGACAGGAATCTAGTGTTTTGTACCAGAACAAATAATTATATCAGTCCAAGAAATGTAGAAAGATCCTTTGTAAGAATTGCAAAAAAAGCTGGAATTGATGACTGTAATTTTCACTCAGCGAGGCATACATATGCAACAAGGTTGTTTGAGCTTGGAGTACCGGTAAATGTAGTCTCAAAATTGCTTGGTCATGCAAAGACATCTATTACATCAGATATTTACATTAGTGTAATTCCACAGCTAAAAACAGATGCAGTAAAAGTACTGGATTTACTACACCAGAACAATAATGAGAACAACCCAAGCACAACCCATTCACAACCCATCTAGCATAAATTTAGTTGATTTTAGACAGAATTACATGCCATAATATGTAAAAAACTATTACCCGAGGCAAGGTCTGAGGCAAATAAAAAATCCCCGAAACACTTATTAATAAGCGTTTCAAGGATTCTTACCAAGAAGCCCTCACCCGGAATCGGACCGGGGACCTCATCCTTACCATGGATGCGCTCTGCCAACTGAGCTATGAGGGCATGTTAAGCGGGTGATGGGAATCGAACCCACGCAGTCAGCTTGGGAAGCTGATATTCTACCATTGAATTACACCCGCAGTGTTATTTTATTATCAAAAATAACATTCCAAGGAGTGGAATGCTACTTTATGTACTTAAGAGACGATAAAAATTATAACACATACTTTAAATTTAGTCTAGTATTATATTAAGCAAAATATTGGAATTATACCTTTCCTTCTTCAAGATATTTCTCCAATTTACGTTTTACTCGCTGAAGCGCATTGTCAATGGATTTAACATGCCTATCCAACTCCTCGGCAATTTCCTGATAGGATCTGCCTTGGAGGTAAAGGGAGAGAACTTCCCATTCGAGGCCGCTCAATATCTCACCCATCTTCTCTTCAATGCCTGAAAACTCTTCCCTGTTTATTATCATTTCTTCAGGATCGGAGATGCTTTCTTCACTGATCATGTCCATGAGTGTACGATCAGATTCTTCGTCAAAAACTGGTTTGTTCAGTGATACATATGAATTGAGAGGAATGTGTTTTTGTCGGGTTGCGGTTTTAATGGCAGTTATGATCTGTCTTGTGATGCACAATTCGGCGAAAGCGCGGAAAGATGAAAGCTTGTCCTCTCTGAAGTCGCGGATAGCTTTATAAAGACCGATCATACCTTCTTGAATAATGTCTTCTCTGTCTGCGCCGATTAAAAAATAAGTTCTGGCTTTAGCGCGTACAAAGCTCCTGTATTTGTTGATGAGATATTCAAGGGCTATACTGTCACCAGATCGCGCGTCTAAAATTACTTCCTCGTCAAGCATCGTACTGAAGGAATTAGGAATTCCGGCTTGTACATTTGTTTTCAAGTTGAAGCCCCCCTGTCTAACCTTAATGTACTGCATTAGAAACTATTTTTGTTATATAGCCTTAAATGTAAGAATTAAAATTAAATATCGAAAAAAATTTATAATTAATCCAGCGGGATGTATTAACTAAAAAACTTGTTATAAGGACACATAGTACATTATAAGTAGCAAAGCGGCTGTTGTCAAGCAAAGTTACCAGTAAAATATTGCTTAATTCAAGATCATCATTTATGTTTAACAGGTTTTCATTTTACCTATGTAATTTCTTCTTCCATTACTGTTTATCAAGTCTATTTCCTTTAGTAGTTCCCTGGGAGATATCCTTATTGCGCCCTTTGAGAGAACTATGGTTTGTTCTAAATAGTCGGAGGTTACAACTCTAATAGTATAAGCCTCGCTATTTTCAAATACGAATCTTTCGATATAGTTATCGGCAGTTTCATGTTCTTTCGTGAATATAATTGTTAATTTATCAAAAAATTCTTTCTTCTCAGGACCTTTTCTAACTAAATAACTGTCAAAAACTACAATAATATTGATTTTCTTAAAACCCTGATAATTATATAAAAAGCAATTAATCTTTTACATTTGCCTATCGCAAAATAACGTTAAAGCGTTCGTTATTTTGCTCCGTCAAATGTAAGATTAATAGTGCTTTTTATATAGAAAGCATATGTTGAAGTTTTAATCTACATTCCTCAAGAGAATCAGTCTGCAGATTAAAAACATCAGTCCATGCATTTATAACATTATATCCATCAATAAGCAAATACTCCATACGCGCTTATTTGCCTCTTTGTTTTAAAATCTCATACATGACGACAGCTGCTGCTACAGAGGCGTTTAAAGACGAAATATTTCCCATCATAGGAATATTGACTACAAAATCGCATTTTTCCCTTACCAACCTTCCCATTCCCTCGCCCTCGCTGCCAATAACGATGGCCACAGGGCCCTTCAAATCACTCTTGTAAAATTCTTTTTCGCCTGTCTGGTCTGTTCCTATTACCCATATGTTATTCTTCTTCAGATAATCAATGGTCTGGGAAATATTTGAGACCCTGGCGACAGGAACGTATTCAATTGCTCCGGCAGAGGCTTTTGCAACAACAGATGTAAGCCCAATAGCTCTTCGCTTTGGAATTATTACACCGTGTACGCCCACCGCGTCAGCGGTTCTTAAAATAGAACCTAAGTTATGCGCATCGTTTATTTCATCAAGAATGAGGATAAAAGGAGGTTGACCTTTATCCTGGGATGCTTTTAGTATATCGTCAACTTCAACATAATCCTTAACAGAAACATATGCAATAACACCTTGATGTGATTTTGTAATAGATATACTATCAAGATTCCGTCTATCTACTTCCTGAACTGTTATGCCCATATCTTTTGCAAGAGCCGCAATCTGTCGTATTGATCCCTCGCGATCGCCCTTTGCAAGTAAAATCTTATTAATAGTTCTTCCCGATTTTAAAGCTTCCAAAACAGGATTTCTACCCTCTAATATATCGGAATTCTTGTCCGCAATGTCTTGGATCTCATCGTTGTCAACATTAATAAAGCGCTTTTCCGAGAAATCCATTGAGTTTCTTTGCTTAAAATCTTTGTTGGGTTTGCTTCTTAGATCCGAACGGTTGGATTTATCAAACCTTCCATAAGTTTTATCCTCTCTTGATGGTCTCTCTTCTCTTAATGATCTCTCGTCCTTTATTGTTTTGCTAAAACTTGCCGGTTTTTCTTCTTTTGATGTTCGGTTATTATTAAATGCTTTTCCAAATCTTGCAGACTTGTTTTCTTTAAAATTTTTAGTTTGATTATTAGTCTTGCTGTTTCTTAAATTATTCATATCAGTATCTTCTTCCGAATTCATTATATTTTTGTTTGCTTAAAATTAAAGTACCCAATTCGCTTGTAGATATCGAACTGTAAAACTAGCTTTATTCGTTGCGATGAACAACCGAAAAAGGGCTTTCCTATAAAGGATTAATTTAAGGCGTTTCAAAAAATTCCTTGTTCAAGTTTCTATGATGAAAACCCATTATATCAAGTTTTTGAAACGCCCAGTTGACCAGTTTATTTTTTTATATTATTTTATTGAAAATTATTAAATTATTATCTTATTGAAAATTATTAAATTATTATTAATAAAATTTAATATATTTATACAAGTGAACCTCAAAGCCGCAAGCTTTCACAAATATCATAATTATAGACAATAAATCTAATTTATTGACATTCTTAAGATTTCAATAAGCCGGTCATAGTTTTTTTCCAAATATAAATAACCCAATAGTGATTCAAAGCCGGTGGCGTATTTGTACTCAGCAACATCGGCATTCTTTGGAATTGTGCCGGATTTTGCGTTTCTACCTCTCCGCGCAATTTCCTGTTCTTCTTCTGTTAAATTATTCATAATACTGTGGAGTATATCTGATTGGGCTTTTGCTTTAACAAAAGCTACTGATTGTTTATGGAGCTTGTAAACAGGAGCGTTTCCTTTAGACACCAAAAGAGTGCGTATAAAAATTTCATATACGGAATCACCGATATAGGCCAGCACTAGAGGGGAATATTCTTTAATGTCAGTGTTGCTTATATTGTTGTCTTTGAGTAAATTTTCAAAAAATTCTATTAGCATCAGTTATTCTCATTAAGATACAGGATTGCTTGCAATCTCATATCTATACCTTACTATTTTAATAATAAATTATTTGCATTATATCACAAAAACAAAATAGGGTCTACAGTCAATGACGTATTTTTTATGGGTTTTCATTAATAATCAAGTTCATTAATAGTAAGGGCTGCATATTTAGTCATTGTCTCCTCAAGACGTTTGTCGTTTACAGGCTTTATGATATAATCGGTAGCCCCGGCTTTAATTGCTTCCACAACCCTATTCTTGTCACTTATGACAGAACATATAATTATTTTACCGCTTATTTCATTTTTTATAAGCTTAGTTGCTGTAATACCATCCATTTTTGGCATAACAACATCCATAAATATGAGGTCAGGCTGCTCCTTTATGGATTTCATTACTGCGTCTTCGCCATTATCAGCCTCTATAACCTCGTAACCCATCTTAACCAATTTATCAGACAACAATTTTCTCATGAACAATACATCATCAACAATTAGCACCTTCATAATTATCTCCATCTCCGTGATCTATATAAAAAGCACTATTAATCTTACATTTGACGGAGCAAAATAACGAACGCTTTAACGTTATTTTGTGATAGGCAAATGTAAAAGATTAATTGCTTTTTATCTATATATTTTGCAATAAACATTTTACATGCATTTTTTATATTGCAAAATATATACCTTGATTCATAAGTTGCGAAAAGTTCAGCTTTGATAGTAAAATGAAGACGTATTAACTGCATTTTTAATGTAAAATCTTTTTCGCAACTTATCTAATAGAAAATGAACTATAGAGCCCTGTAGTGAATTATCTTAATATTTTCTAAATATGTGGTAACAAACAATAAAGTTTAATTGGTGATTAGAACGGATTTATGAAAGCAACAAGATTTTGCTTATAATAATTTTAGCATATTTTATTTTGTATGTAAACAAACATTGAAATTGAAAATAATTAAGGGCGTTTCAAAAAATTCCTTGTCCAAGTTTGTATTTGTTCAAGTTTATATGACGAAAACCCATTATATCAAGTTTTTGAAACGACCAGTTACTAAGTTCTCTTTTTGATACTACCTAAATGGGAAATAAATGATAGTAATAAGAACGGATTAATTAACAAAACAAAGCTGTAAAATTTGTGAAAAGTGAATAAAAATATTTGCTATTTAATAACTTTTTATTTACAATTTGTACATTGACTACATTTTAATAAAATTCTATAATAATAGTGTACACTTATACTTTTACCTCCTATTTTTAGTATAAATAATAGAGGAATCTGCGGCATGAACAAGAGCCGCAGTTTTTGTTTTTTATATATGTTTTTTCACGATTCATAAATCAAGGTATATGTTTCGTGATTTTAAAAGTTAATGTAAAATGTTTATCACGAAACATATATATAAAAAGCAATTAATCTTTTACATTTGCCTATCACAAAATAACGTTAA
>JAUZPS010000278.1 GCA_030705945.1 Bacillota bacterium | reverse complement strand
ATATGACAAATGTCATAATTTATTTGATTTCATTAAGACGAAATGCTATATTAAAATCAATTAATCTTTTACATTTATCTATCGCAAAATACCGTTAAAGCCGTTCGTTATTTTGCTCTGCTAAATGTTAGATTAATAATGATTTTAATTTATTAAAATCAATTGATAAATGAATCCTCCAACATGATAAAGGTTTGGTAAATAGAATGAATAAGCTCTTAGATAAACTTATTATTTTTATTGTTTGCGCTGCTCTTTATGTTCCTAATGCTAATAACAAGTACCTGATTGTTCCTATCCTCATTGCTGTTATTTTAAGCGCTGCTTTCAGCTATGTGGAAGCTTATGGTGTAATATTGGGACTTTCAGCCGTATTCTTGGTCATTTGCTTCTATGAACCGGTTTTCATATTCTTTATCCCTATTATGTCTTATGATATTATATATTCTAAAATAAAGTGGATATGGATCCTTGCATTTATTCCGCTAATTGGCATGCCTCATCACTCATTTCAATCCTCAAGGGGCTTGGTTGCAGCCTTTTTACTGGTTGCATACATATTAAAGCGTCGGACAGTTGCGCTTGAAAACATGAAAAAAGAATATAACAAGCTTCGTGACAATACAAAGGAAATGTCTATGCAGCTTGAGAAAAAAAATAGAGGTCTTCTGGAAAAGCAGGATTATGAGATAAATCTGGCAACTCTAAAGGAAAGAAACAGAATAGCAAGGGATATTCATGACAACGTAGGTCATTTGCTTTCAAGATCAATACTGCAAATCGGAGCGCTTCTTGCCACAAACAAGAATGAGGAAACAAAAGAAAGCTTAAGGTCCATAAAAGACACTCTTTCAGAAGCCATGAACAGCATCCGTTCAAGTGTCCATAATCTACATGAGGAATCAATAGACCTGAAGACCGAAATACAAAAACTAATCGACAGTTTTGATTTCTGCGATGTTAAATTGGATTATAGCGTGGAAACAAATCTGGAAAAAAACATTAAGTATTGTTTTATTGCAGTCACAAAAGAAGCTTTGTCCAACATCATAAATCATTCCAATGCCACCGAAGCTTCTGTGATGATCCGAGAACATCCGGCGCTTTTGCAATTGGTTATTCAGGACAACGGCGCAGAAAGCAGCTACTTAAGTGAAAACGGCATTGGATTAAAAAACATTAAAGACAGAGTATCCGCAATAAATGGTAACGTTAATATAAGTACTGAAAAAGGTTTTAGAATTTTTATTTCAGTACCAAAGGAATAAGGGCGTTGCGAAAAGTTCAGCTTTGATAGTAAAATGCAGACGTATTAACTGCATTTTTAATGTAAAATCTTTTTCGTAACTTATATAATTGAAAAATTAGTTCCGATTATCGCGCGCATACCTAAGACGTAAGATTGTGAAAGGATTGGTAAAATATATGAGAATATTAGTTGTTGATGATGATAAATTGGTATGTCTGTCTCTTAAAACTATACTGGAAGCAGAAGAAGATATTGAAGTAGTAGGTATTGGTCATAGCGGAAAGGAAGCTATAGAACTGTATACCAGCCTAAAACCTGATATTCTCCTGATTGATATAAGGATGGATACCATGACCGGACTTGAGGCGGGAGAAACTATTTTAATGGAGGATAAAAACGCAAAAATACTATTTCTCACTACTTTTTCAGATGATGAATACATAATCAGAGCCCTCAAGATAGGCGCCAAAGGTTATATAATAAAGCAGAATTTCGAGTGCATTGTCCCGTCGCTAAAAGCCGTATATATTGGTCAAAGCGTATTTGATGATGATATTGTTTCTAAGATTCCATCCCTCATTACTAACAACAAAAAGGCAGATTTTTCAGGCTTTGGCATTTCCGAAAAGGAACTGGATATTATCACCCTTGTAGCAGAAGGCCTTAGCAATAAGGAGATAGCAACAAAACTATATGTAAGCGAAGGCACTGTCCGAAACAGTCTCACCATTATTTTGGAGAAGCTGAATCTCAGGGACAGAACTCAGCTGGCCATATTCTATTATAAAAACAAATAATCAATATCCATTATGATTATGAGAACAGCAAAAAAATACCCAATTGATATTATTATAAAAAGCGCCTTTAAATTGAATATTAAGTTTCATAAAAATTAACAAAGTTTTAATAAAAGTTTTATGTTTATATCCGTTGTAACATGTTACAATTATACAAAATATAATACAACAATTGGGAGGATATAATTATGAAGGGCAGTAGCAAGAAAACCATCATTTCAAAAAAAGCAGTAGTCGCATTTATTTTATCCGCATTAATTGGGACTTCTGTTCCATTTGGCGCAAATGCTGCTTCAAATTGCGATCAAAAAATCAAGATTATAGGCGCGCAAAAATGTATAAAATCAGATAAACTCAAAGATACAAAAATCGCAGTTTTTTCAGATCCTCATTATTTTGCGCCAGAGCTCGGAACAACTGGTAATGCATTCGAAGCTTATTTGGCTCAGGACAGAAAGCTTATCGCGGAAAGCAGCGCGATTTCAAAATCTGCTATTGGTGAATTAAAGAAAAGTGATGCTAAAATTGTTTTAATAAGCGGAGATTTAACCAAAGACGGTGAAAAGCTTTCCCACCAGCAGTTTTCAAAATTACTAAAGGAGCTTGAGAAATCAGGAAAGAAGGTTTATGTAATTCCAGGCAACCACGATATAAATAACCCTGAATCCAACTCATACTCAGGCGATAAAGCTACTCCGGTAGAGAATATTTCACCTGACCAGTTCAAGAAGATATATAATGATTTCGGTTTTTCAGAGGCAATTTCCAGGGATAAAAGCTCATTATCCTATGTAGTTGAACCAGCGCCAGGATTGAGGATAATCGCAATGGATTCAGCGCTATACAAGGAGAACGTCGGAAAAACATCACCTGTGATAGCTGGTGGATTTAGCGATGAAACACTCAAATGGATCAAGCAGCAGATAAAAGAAGCCAAAGCTAAAGGAAAGACAGTTGTAGGATTAATGCACCATGGATTGCTTGAACATTTTACCGGTGAAAAGCAGTATTTTAGTGATTTTGTAATAGAAAATTGGGAAAAAGTTTCCGAGGAATTTGCAGATTTAGGCATGGAAGCTGTGTTTACAGGACATTTTCACGCGCAGGACATAGCCAGCAAGACTTCAGCCGCAGGCAATAAAATATACGATATTGAAACCGGCTCCCTTGTTTCTTATCCATCGCCATATCGCATTGTTGATATTGCCAAAGACAAAATAACGGTAGAATCAAAGAACATAAAAAACATAAATTATGACACAAAAGGTCTCCCCTATCAGGATTATGCCTATAATTATCTTAAAACGGGATTAAAAGAGGTTTTACCGTTAATGATTACATCACTTATAATGAAATCGAATCCGTCTTTAACTCAAGAACAGGCATATATGTTGGCTAAGCAAGCCGCAGATACACAGCCGGCGCCTTCAATAACTTCTATGACAGTTTGTGATCTTTTGGGGGATGCAATGATACAGCATTATAAAGGAGATGAAGAAACAAACCCGCTTGCGACTGTTATTACTCAGGGAATGCTAAATTCACAGGATCCAATGACAAAATCTCTTGGATTTCTGTTAAATTCAGCATATACTGATCCATCAGAAAAGGATAATAATACAACGCTTTATTTTAATAAATAATTAATTTTTTAAATTTAGGCAGTATATAAGAAGCTCCAGTGAGTACTACATACAGACATCATCATTCATAGTCAATTAACCAAATTAAAAAACCCGCAGCATAGAGGAATACCACATATCAGGATAATACCTGAGTGTGGTATTCCTCTTTACACGCCGATACTTTCAAAGGAAACTCATTCATACATATTTATTTTCAAGCGCAAACATAATTAACTTGCTTCTTTCAGATGTATCTGTTTTGGAATAAAGGCTGCTAATATAATTTTTTACTGTTCCTTCAGTAATGTAAAGCTTTTTTGCTATCTCTAAGTTGGATAATCCTTTCCCCACCAGTTTGAGGACAGCAATTTCGCGTTCAGTAAACTCGTCAATACCTGTATGTTTTAATACGCTTCCATTTGCTTCAGTAACAATTTTGTTGTTTGTGATCATTGAAATGACTTTTGCCGCGATTTCAGGCTGCATTATAGAATTACCGGCATAAACATCCCGAATACAATTCACCAGCTTTTCTGAAGATAAATCTTTAAGTATATACCCAACAGCGCCATTTCTTAATGCATCTATAATATATTCATCATCATCAAAGGTTGTCAGAATCAATACTTTAATTTGTGGATATTTCTCTTTGATTGCTAAAGTACATTCCACCCCGTTCATAATGGGCATTCTTATATCCATCAAAACTACATCAGGAGCCTCCAGAGGAATTTTATCCAAAGCGTCCTTACCATTCTCTGCAAGATGAATAACAGATATATCCTTTTCCAGATCTAATATGGTTTTTAAGCCATCCCGCATTAAACGCTGATCATCTACAATCATAACTTTTATTTTCATTCATTTGCCCCTCCTTGAGGAATTGATACCTTTGTTGTAAAACCATTTCCAATAGTGCTTAAAAAATCAGCCCATCCACCCACAACCTCAAGTCTCTCCTGAATACCGCTTAACCCAAAGCCTTTTTTTATGCGTGAGCAGCCAGCGCCATTGTCATGTATATTGATTTGAATTATACCCTCATAAAGGTTCATCGTTATCTCTATTTCCTTTGAATGTCCGTGTCGGATAGAATTGGTAATGCTCTCCTGTATAATCCTGAAAATAGTAATTTCAAGTGTTGTGGATAATTTCATATCCTGAGGGAGGTTATTGTTCAGGATGATATGAACCTCTGTGTTATTCATGGTATTGTTGATAAAGTCAAGAACGCATTCAAAAAAAGGTTTTTCCTCAAGAGCTTGAGGGCGTAAGGATTTTATGGTACGTTTCACATCATTTAAACCACTTCTTGTAAGTTCCTGCGCTTTTTCCAACTCTTCAAGCAACCTTCCCGTATCCACCAAAGACAGCTTTTTACACGCTTCCAATTGTACGATTAAAGATGTCAATGTATGAGCAAGTGTATCATGTATTTCACGAGCCATTCTGACCCGTTCTTTCTCTATTGACAGCTGCTCGGATGCTGCTGAAGCATCGATCAGATTTCTATAGGCTTCTTCAATTTCCATATTCATCCTAGCTAACTTTTCCTTTTCCCTTATTTGCGACCTGACAAAATAACTTGTTCCGGTAACAAAGGCTATTGGTACACCACATGAAAGAAATATATCAAGGAGAAGATCAGTATTGCTTGTCATACGATGGAGTAAAATATCGGAAAGAGACCTAGCTATTACAAACGACACAATCATAAAAGCTCCGGAATATTTGAATTCATAATATATGATGGTTTCGGATATACAAGCAAAAAAGAAAAGCATGTAGCTGGTTCGGTCAAAAAGGCCAATACAGAGGATGAAGATAAGTTCAACTGCAATACTAACCCATTGGTACTTTATGGGTTTACTGAACGCTACAAGATAAAATTGTCTGATATAATTCGCAAATACAACGATGAGCGTTAGGAGAATCAAATACGGTATATCCTTAATGTTGTTGTTTAACAGCAGAATGATTGCGCCTGATATGTGCGTAAACAACTTAACAAGCCAATTTGCTTTTTTGATTTGCCAGATTTTTAGCATATAGCCTCCGATGTAGAATTTTACTTCCCTTAATAAGGGCGTTTCAAAAAATTCCTTGTTCAAGTAGCGTATAGTAAAACCCATTATATGGGATTTTCGAAACGCCCAGTTGAACGGTCATTTTTTGATACTGCCTAATTTAAAACTCGCGCTTCTATCATATCAAAAGTAAGCTTCATTCTCAATGAAGTAATATGTCATCTATATGACTTCCGCTATATGAAGTCATTACTTTTGGCACTACATCATATCAGGCTTCTTAAGTTAAAATTAAAACATGAAAGGGAGCTGATAAATATGGATAAGAAAAAATTATTAAAACTTATTAAAGTATTTTTTGTACTGTTTATTTTAAGCGGGATTGGATCCATTATTGATTATTATTACGGAGTTTTCCCCCACATGTTTAAGGGATTTTCTGAAACATATGACTTAATACGTATTAATAATGTATCGGTTAAAATGCCTGGCGCGCCATTTATACTGATAATTATAACAATATTGGTATTTGTATTCCTAGTCAAACGATTCTATAAGAGCATTGAAGCAGAAATAAGGAAAGAAAGCTAATACATCTATTTAGGGAGTTTCAAAAAATTCCTTGTTCAAGTTTCGTATGATGAAAGCCCATTATATCAAGTTTTTGAAACTCCCAGTTGACCAGTTTATTTTTTGATACTACCTAAATTGAGATAAGTTGTAATGTGAATTCGTTTGACTTGCAGCCTGATTGTCAGTGTGATCTCTCATGAGTTATTTAATATTAATAAAGCTTTTAATATTGCCGATATTTATATAAATATTCTTT
>JAUZPS010000277.1 GCA_030705945.1 Bacillota bacterium | reverse complement strand
TGATAATAAAAGACTACAGAAATAGGGTTTCCAAGCGGAAACTCTATTTTAAATTCGTGGGACTCAAAATCCAGCGATAGCGATATCATGTCGGTTCGAGTCCGACCTTCGGCACCAAGGGTTTAAGATGATTTTAAAATTTCTTAAACCTTTTTATTTTACCTTGATTTCTAACGCCTTAAAAATCTTCTAACGAAAAGCTCTCATTAAGCTTTTGGGCCATGTTTTGCTGATGTTCCTTGTCTTTATGAGTATATAATCTTTTTTAATTTCTTTGTTGTAAAAAACCCTAGTATCTTTTATAGTCAGTGTGTTTTCATTAAAGTTGATATTTTTCCACTTTAGCCCGAGAATTTCACTTCTTCGTAAACCATAATAACATGTAATTAATACAGGGGTTTCTATAATAGTTCCTTTAACAATTTTCAGTAATTGTTCTATTAAATACACTATAAGAAAAATCCGTAAAATATTTTTCAGACCGGCAGTGTTGGTGGCCTTTTTAGCACACACTTTTTTATTCATAACTTTCTGACATTTTTTATATTGACAAAACTTAGCAGGTCTTGCTGTTCGGCTAAAGGTTGCTACTACCAAGCCCTATAGCAGACTTTCACTGCCAAGTTATTGCCCATGTCGGGCGAACCAAAAAACCTCCACCTCTATCTAGAGGTGGAGGAATAATTAGGAGGTAAAGCTATTCCAATTTTATCAATTTATATCTGATATATAACTTTCTATACAATACTATTAGATTTGTTTGATATCATTATAACTTCTGATATATTTATTGTTCAATCCTTATCAAAATCATATGCCTCAACATATCTAGAATCTGCGCATATACTGAATTAATGCTCTGAGCAGGAAGCTGAGCTGTAAAGAACATCCTGATAGATTAATTGACGGTCCAGACACAATATTTCTACTACCAAACTTTCAACTCACTGCTGAAGTACCTTAGTTAACTGCAAAAATTGATTGAATTAACTCCTTTATTAGCATATAAGGAGTTTCATAGAAATACTGTTTTATTGAAATTATTTGCAACAATAATTACATCAGCCATGTTTATTGCGCCGTCACTGTTTAAGTCGTATACTTTAACATATTTTGAATCACCGGGGACTGAATTAAATACACTTGCTAAAATAACTATATCAGCGATGTTTATAACACCGTCATGGTTTAAGTCAATACTGACCGAAGGAGTAGCAGTTGAAACTGATGTTGATGTTGGTGTTGATGTTGGTTTTGGAGTTGATGTTGGTGTTGATGTTGGTGTTGATGTTGGTTTTGGAGTTGATGTTGGCGTTGGTGTTGGTGTTGGAGTTGCGCTTACACTGCTAAAGGTGATATTACTGACATAGGAATTAATATTCCAGTTGGCATCAGCATCGGTTTTACTGGTAACAGGATTGCCCAAGACGCTAAAATTACTGAAATGTACTCCATTAATATTATAGGTTGAGTTTCTTCCATTTAAGCTAATGACCTTTTTTACATACGAATAAATGTTAGTAAAATATGTATCCTTAATAATGCATTGATTTGCGCATGTACGCCAAGATGGTGGGTTAGCTTCTTCCAAATTAACTAAGGAATCTGATGCTTCAATTCTAACATTTTCAAACCTAGTATTGCTGATTACCGCAGTATCATAAGCATCGATAACCAACGCGCGCCCTGCTTTAACAACATCACTATCTTTGAATACAACCCCATCCATGGAACTGCCCATAGTCTTTGTCCCTATTTTACAGCCAGCCGAGCCAGAGTACATTACTATCTTTTCCTGGACTATATTCTTTATATTGATTGTGCCGGAATCTGTATACTCATTTTTTACAGCCATACTGTCATCGCCTGTATAAAGAAATGCATTATAAAGATATCCATTGGTGGATTCATCAAAATCTACGCCATCGGTATTGTTATAGCTAGTGTTTGGCTTGCAGTTAATCATCTTGTAATTTTTAATTGTTACCTTGTCACTCCTGTAAGGAAGTGTATTCCAGAAGCTTGAATCTCTTACAATAATGCCATCTACCAGTATGTTGGAACTTTGCTCAATCTTCAATAGATTTATTTTGGTATCATTTTTAGAACGGATCAGTTTCCCGTTTCCATCGATTACACCCCGACCAAGGATCTTGGTATTATTAATTTTATACATTCTGATCATGCCATGGGAACAGCCTTCGATGTTGACTCCACCGCTACCAGTATTGAAATCCGCAGTATTATCTGAACCATAAAGAATTGCTCCTCCAGCAAGATACAATGTCATATTGCTTTTTAACCAGAGCTCACCTACTTTATATTTCCCAGCAGGAAAATACAGAATATTTTGGGTTGCGCCAGAAGCTGCATTTATAGCAGACTGTACTTTTGAAGTAACAAGCGTTGCCCCAGTATTATCTACCCCATAATCAATTATATTTTTTACATTTGAGTCGCCTAATTTAGGTGGATCAACTTCTTCAGAATCGATAAAAATAAACAGTAGTTCTTTTGAATCCGGTTGGAAAACCAGGTAATTCGGACCACTTGCAAAAGATACCATGTTTCCACTTTTGCTGGAAGAAATATTTCTACTTTTGGGGCTTAATTTGTATGATGTGAAGCTTTCGTTACATGTTACTGTAAGATTTACCGTTCCTGTACCTGATAGTGAACAGTGAGCATAATGCACCTGCATCTCAGGCGAATATTTTGTTAATTTTTCAACAAATAATGAGGTTCCATTTGCTGTTACTGTATAGAGAGGACTTTTTACTGCGTTGGGCAAGGAAGGATAAGTAACTACCGTCGCTGCAAAAACACTAGTAGCTTCAACAACAATCATGAGACTTAATACACTGATTAATAAACCTAAAATTTTTTTTATTGACATAAGATTTTCCACTCCTTTTTTAAATTTCAAAGTTAGCATCAAATTTCTGATTATAGCTGTAATTTACCTTTTTCTATGCTACCTCATTTTCCCATCTCCTTAAAATAAAATTTAATTTCAAATAAGTTGTTTCCATTCCCTATAAATTTCAAATTTCTATGGTCTTATAGTAATATACTATGGGGCTTTATAAAATCAACAAAATCTATTTTTATATGCAAAAGTGTTCTTTTATGACATGCAAATTTAGTTTTATCTTTTTATAAAACACATTACAACCTTTGACATTATTGAAAGATAAGAAATAATGCTAATATATATTTTCTAAACAGTCATATTATCGAATATAAAAAAAGCCATCTAGTATTTGGCATTTTTATCTCAATTAAACATAATATTATGTTGTTGATTCGAGTTATTTACAGATTGAAGTTGATGTAAATCAATATGAATACTTTTATATCGGTGGGTCAAACTCAAACGGCTAGAATTGGTTGTATAGAGCGTATATCTACTCATTCGTAATCGCTCTTAAACTGAATGGTTTATATTTATTGTTTATGCAAAAATTCCTCTCTATATTCACCGGGTGTTTTTCCGGTTTCCTGCTTGAACGCTCGAGTAAAGCTGCTGACAGATATATACCCAATCTTTCCGGCAATTTCCCCGATCTTTATCTTCGGATTCTCAAGAAGCCTTTTAGCTTCTTTCATTCTTTCCTTGTCAATAAACTCTTTTATAGGCTCACCTATTTCAGCCTTAAAAATCTTTCTCAAATATGATGCGCTAATACTGAATAGTTCCGCGATCCTTTCAACAGACAAGTCTGAATGGAGATTTTCCTTTATATAGTTTATTAGAGAGTTCAAAAACTCTTTATTTTTCTCATTTTTTTGGCTGCTAATGTATTGGAGCATTGAGTCAAAGAGTTTGTTAATATATGCAGACATGCCTTGAATGGTCTCTTTGGATGCCATTTCAGTATATATGTTTTCGTCTGAAAAGATGCTGGAATAAAAACCTCGGTCAATTTCGTACATAGACTTCAGAGAAGAGGAAAGTAACTGCTGAAAATAGTGTCTGACTGTTTCAATATTCTCAACCGGATTATGATAGAAATACGAATTGAAATCTTGCAGAGAATCAATGATACCTTTTTTGTTACCCATTTTCAGATTGTTAAGCATATCTTTTTCAATATGGAAAGGGTATAAAACTGTATAATCATTGTGAACTTTAATATCTTCATAGCGGATTATTTGGCTATAGCCCAGTATAAGCCTATAGTTCAATGCATAGTAGCTTTCATTATAACATTTATTTAAATTGTCCAGCCCTTTGTAAATCCTGCTTACTCCCAAAGTGAAAGAAAACTTGGAGTTAACGTTCGCAAGCTCAGTGATTTGCCTGATGTACGCAGTAGTTTTTAAATTCACTTCTTCCACTGTCAAGTCTGCATCAAGGTTCAAAACAATTGCTTTTTCATTATTTCGAAGTTCAGAAATAAATCCTTTACAATCTTTTAAAATTAAAGCATCAATATTTTCATTAATATAGATATCCAGCATGTTTTTTTGCTTTTCAGAATATTCCATGATGTATTCATTATAATTATCTATAGACAAAAGAATGATCAAAACGTACCCTTCCGGATTGATTTCTATCTTGTAATAGTCAAGCTTCTGGAGTACAGATAAATCCATATCCCATTCTCCGTACATAATCTCTTGTAAAAATCGGTTTCGCTGGTAGAGATTATATTCAGCCAAAACTGTTTCTAAATCCTTGTTTTTCCTTGTCAGATCCTTGTTTGAATTTACGAGACTGTTTATACTTTTTTCGATTACCTTTGTTTCTTTTATTTGCTGCTCATCATTTCTGTTATTTACTCCTGCATTTTCACTCAAGATGCTTATTATACCTCTTATGGGAGAATAAATGCGTTTTGAAAGAACTAACGATACCCAAAGGCTCAAACATAAAATACCCAAACATATGAAAAGCGTAATTCTCCCCAAAAACTGCAGCTTGGCAGTAACTATGGACAAAGGTACAAGATAAATGTACCTTAGCCCGTATTTGGATGACATTACATATGATACCAGATACTTTTTGCCATCAACTTTTTTGACCTCAGAATAGTTTTGTTTTTCATTATTGAATTTTAGAAATTGTGAACTATTAATGCATGGCGCTGCATTTTCTTTCTTTACTGTAAATATGGTGCCGTCTTGGTCGGTAATTATAATATTGGAACCATCCCTTACATCTATATAGTCTAGAGTGTCTTGAAAGTATTTGGCATCAACATTAACAATAATTGCCGCATTCTGAACATCTGTAGAATTCAAAGGAATTGTAACTATAAATGTCATGACTTTTAAACTTGGGTTACCATTGCCTTGAGGCATATTTCTTATAATTACCTTCTTCTTAATACCACCACTTGAGCCCAAATTATTTAAAAATTCTTTATCATAATAGTTATCTACTGCGCAAAAACCCATTTCTGACTGAAGAACTCTTCTACTATCTAAAAAATACACTGATATAGAATTAATGTAACTATCGCGCATTGTATATGAATTCAACCTTTCAAATACTTCACGTATCATGAGAGTGTCCCCTGAATCAAAGACATCTTCAAAACCTGAAATAGTGTTATCCATTGCAATATTTGCAATGGAGCTTTCAACATCAGCTATCAATGTCTCATGGGCATTTTTTATCTGTTCCAAAATGGTGTTATCTGAGCGTATTATTTCATTCTCCATTACAGTGGTATATATATAGTACAAGGTTCCCGACAGCAGTATCACAATAACTGCAGCTACAATGAAGAAATAATAAAAATATTCTGTAAGATTACTTTTTGTGAACTTTTTTATATTCCAACCTGCTGTCATCAGGTACCTCCCAAATAATCACCTATGATAGTATCAAAAAAAAACAACTGGTTAACTGGTCGTTTCAAAAACTTGATATAATGGGTTTTCGTCATATAAACTTGAACAAGGAATTTTTTGAAACGCCCTAAGTAAAATACTTGATTTTTTATCAATGGCTATTATGGTGGTATCAAATCTGGTAAAACGGTAACAATTGCTTCGGTAATACAATGCATTTCACAAAACGATATGACATTAAGGGGATTGATTATATTTGGATTCCCTTGACCCTTGATAGGCTTGGAAGATATTATGATGGGATTATTCAGGTATGGAAGCATATCACCAGAGAAATAAAAGCTGACATTATAGTCCTTGAAAATTCATAACTATTTGATAGCAGAAAGTTTAAGGAAATGGGTGATATAGGGACATCATTACGTGGATGATGAAAAAATTCCATTTAAAGGTGGTGAATACGATAGAGAAACTTTATTCAATAAGGTGAGAACTATAATGGTTTATTGATTACGATTTAGAAGAAATAATATCTGTCCTTCAAATACAATAGACATATGGAACATTATGTTAAAATTAATAAATTGGAGGGGGCGTGGCTAGACCCCTATTAGGACTAATTATAAATATACCGATATTTAAATAGTAATTTATTATTTCAAATTCATTCATTTATATGGAGGTAAAAATGATAACTAAATTTGAAGGAAAACAAATTGTTCTCTTTCTTATGTTA
>JAUZPS010000276.1 GCA_030705945.1 Bacillota bacterium | reverse complement strand
CATTTTACCCCCCTACAGTAATTAAAATTATATTTTAGGCAGTATCAAAAAGAAAACTCGTCTACCTTGGTCGTTTCAAAAACTTGATCTATATAAAAAGCACTATTAATCTTACATTTAACGGAGCAAAATAACGAACGCTTTAACGTTATTTTGCGATAGGCAAATGTAAAAGATTAATTGCTTTTTATCTATATATTTTGCAATAAACATTCTACATCCATTTTTTATATTGCAAAATATATACCTTGATTCATAAGTTGCGAATTGATTTTAATATGATATTAATTTTATCAGTTATATGTGAAAATTAATATTATCCTAATAAGCTCTTTATAACCAGTTTTGCCATAAATTTTGCATGGTAGAAGAATATATAGTTTGCTAAAATATCTTTAAAATTGCCGAATCTCCTAATGGAGTACGGGGGAAACAAAACTTGGGGTGAATCTCATTCATTGAGTCGGGTACCTCTACCCAAACCCGTCAGCTAACCTCGGAGGCGAAAGGAGGAGCTTTATTTGCTTAGATCTAAAAAATTAAAAGCAGCTTTTGTTGTTGCGTCATTATCATTATTGTTTTCTAGTAAAGCATTTGCAGGAACATACACTGTACAAAAAGACGACTCTCTTTTTAAGATTGGCGCCCTTTTCAGCTCATCGGACAAATCAATAATGACCGCAAACAACCTGACAAGCCAAAGGATTTATCCCGGAGAGGTTATACAGGTCCCCTGTAAAACCTATAACGTAAAGAGCGGAGACAGCCTTTATAAGATTTCAAAAAAGAACAACGTCGCTCTGTTATCGCTCAGAAAAGCAAATAACAAATGGGATGACCTGTTATATCCCGGCCAGACCTTAAACTTGCCTGCAATGACCGAAAAAGCAACAGAAGCAACCACTGTTGATTCTACACCTAAGACAACTCCTGAGTCAAAGGACTTAGACTTGCTTGCCCGGCTTATAACAGCTGAGGCTGAGGATCAACCCTTTAAAGCTAAAGTTGCAGTTGGCGCAGTAGTTATAAACAGAGTAAAGAACTCGGAATTTGCTGATTCAATAAGTAATGTTATCTATGAAAAATCCGGCGGCTTTTATCAATTCACCCCTGTAGAAAATGGTTTTATCGAAAAACCCTCATCTTCAGAAAGCAGGGAAGCTGCCATTGAAGCGCTTCAAGGATATGACCCAACTAATGGAGCCATGTTTTATTTTGATGACAGCACACACAATAAATGGCTCTGGTCAAAGCCAATAGCATTGAGATCTGGTAAAATGGTTTTTGTTTATTAATTTTTCAATATCGCAAAATGTAAGATTAATTATGATTTTAATATTATGTACAAAATTATTGCCGTCGCGCTTATTTTAAAATAAGTATGACGGCAATAGTTTTAAGCGTTAAACAATGGTTTTCCTGCCAACTATTATCGGCCATTCCTGGTCGCCTGTTAAGTTTTTGCCTTCCGTGATTAGAACGTTTTTGTCAAGAACGGCATTTTGAAGGGATGCCCCATTCTCTATTACGGACCCCTGCATTATAATGGAATTTTTAATAACCGCGCCCTTTTTAACTGTTACACCTCTGAATAAAACACTGTTCTCAACAGAACCTTCAACTATACACCCATCAGCAATAATGGAATTTGTTACCTCTGCTTCGTCATTATATTTTGCGGGAGGTTCATCCTTTACCTTTGCGTAAATCTTGCCCCCATCAACAAAAAGCTGGCAGCATACATCAGGGTCCAGAAGTTCCATATTGCATCTGTAATACATTTTAATTGAGCTTACGCTTCTCCAGTAGCTGTTAAATTTATATCCATATATCCTTAATGAATTAAGCTTTTTAATTAGAACGTCCTTTACAAAATCATAATTGCCATGAGCTATACATTCCTCCAGAAGATCAATCAGAAGCTCCCTCCTCATGATGTATATACCCATGGACCCCAGCGTTCCTTTAGGCCGTAAGGGTTTTTCCTCAAAGTCGATTATTCTATGATCTTTGTCAACTGAAACAATTCCAAGAAGAGCCAAATCTTCGTGATACAAATCGCTCATATCCCTATAGGCAATTGTGATATCAGCGTCCTTATCAATATGGTAATCTACCATCTCTTCAAAGTTCATTTTAAAAATACTGTTACCTACAGATACTATAACATACTCCTGGCTGCTTCTTCTTAAATATGTTAGGTTATTGTACATCGCATCAGCTGTGCCCTTGTACCAGCCGGAGCTATCATCTGAAAGATATGGCGGAAATATGAAAAGGCCGCCATTTTTTCTATCCAGGTCCCATTCTTTTCCTGTCCCTAAATGATCCATCAAGGACCGGAAATTGTATTGAGTAAGCACACCGATGTTAGTAATACCAGAATTAACCATGTTTGATAAAATGAAATCAATTGCTCTGTATTTTCCTCCTACCGGCACTGCGGCTGTAGCCCTTATAGATGATAATTCTTTCATCCTGCCATTGTTGCCGCCTGTAAGAATAATACCCATTGCATTTTTCAATCGCATACACCGCCTTTGAATACACTTTTTCCTGATGGAACATGAAGTGAACAATAATCGTCAGTGGTTACAAATCTATCAATTACAACATTCTTACCAAGTTGAGCCTCGTCAGGCACATATGAACTTTCGCCTATTACAGTGATTCCACAATAATAAATGCTCGGTTTAATGTCATTTGGAACACTCTCTCCTACTCCTATTTTTACATCATTGCCAACAATTACATTTTCACTTAATATACTTTTGTGAATGTATGAATTGGCTCCTATTTTGCTGTTTGTCATAACAATTGAATCTTCAACTACTGTATTTTCATCTATAAATACTCCAGGAAATATCACTGAGTTACGGACTACTCCATATATCATACAACCCTCAGTGACAATTGAAGTTTTTACATTGCCGTTAGGTCCTATGTAATGCGCGGGCTTGATGGGGTTTGGAGTAAAGATTCTCCATGTTGGATCAAAGAGATTAAATATCGGCACTCTTTGAATCAGATCCATGTTCGATTCCCAGAAAGCCTGAATTGTTCCAACATCTCTCCAGTATCCCGAAAACTGATATGCCCACAAGTTTTTACCGTCTTTTAACATAGAGGGAATAATATTTTTTCCGAAATCATTTTCCGATTGAGTATCTTCATTATCTTTAAGTAAATATTCTCTTAAAACTTCCCACGTAAATATGTATATTCCCATGGAAGCAAGTGTACTCTTTGGGTTTTTGGGTTTTTCTTCAAACTCGATTATTCTGCCTTTCTGATCGGTATTCATTATACCGTACCTGCTGGCTTCATCCACAGGCACATCAATAACTGAGATTGTTGCGTCAGCATTATTCTTCTTGTGTTCTTCAAGCATAATGGAATAATCCATTTTATAAATATGATCACCGGAAAGAATCACAACATACTCCGGAGAAATCTTATCTACAAAATGAATATTCTGGTATACCGCATTTGCTGTGCCTTTATACCACTCTCCAACTTCTTCCTTTAGATACGGAGAAAGAATTGTGACTCCCCCGTTCATTCTATCCAAATCCCAGGGCTTACCGATACCGATATGAGCATTAAGCTCTAATGGCTGATATTGTGTTAATACTCCTACAGTCTGAATACCGGAATTTATACAATTACTTAATGAAAAATCAATGATTCTGTATTTACCACCATATGATACAGCAGGTTTTGCGACATTTTTGGTGAGAACTCCAAGTCTGCTTCCTTGTCCTCCAGCTAAAAGTAATGCTATCATTTCCGTTTTACTCATCGAATCATCTCCCCATAAAAAATATAGTAATATATTCTGAAAGGGTTTACAATACTTTTTTTCACATAAATTCAAATTTCAATAAACTTGTAGAATCAGCATTGTTCACTGTTTTTCACAGATAACGAACTTAAAATCAGTTTTATTTTAGAGTTCAATTATCCCTTAAAATGAATATATACCCCTGGCAAATATTTATATCGTAATGTTTTGTAGGATACTTTATATTTTTTTATATTTTTTACCGCATTGCTATTTTGCGCTTAAAATTGTAATATTAATATATATATTTTGCAAAATACATTTTACCTCTATTTTTTATATTGCAAAATATATACCTTGATTCAAATGTAAGATTAATAACGATACTATATAACAAATCAATTTTTGATGGAGGTATATCATGGAACCTGTAAAACTCGGGATTCTTGGATGCGGCATAGCGGCAAAAGATCTTCATTGGCCTGCTTTAAAGCAAATTAAAGATAAGTTTGATATTGTTACAGTTTGTAACCATACTATAGATAAGGCAAAGGAATTTGCGCAAATGGTTGGTAATGTACCCTTTGTAACAGATTACAAAGAAGTTCTTGCCAATAAAGAAGTTGAAGCTGTCAGTATTCTGCTTCCCATACATTTGAACCATCAAGTCACAAAGGAAGCTTTAGAAGCAGGAAAGCATGTTATTGTGGAAAAACCAATAGCTGCTAATTTGAATGAAGCTGAGGACATGTTAACATTCGAAAGTAAATACAAATCGGTAATGATGGTTGCTGAGAACTTCAGATATGAACCTTTATATATAAGAGCCAAAGAACTTATCGATCAAGGAAAAATAGGCAAACCCTATTCAGCCTTCTGGGATTGTTTCAGCTTCCTTGAGACTACAGACAAATATGCAAAAACTCAATGGAGAATAAAGCATCAATATCCAGGCGGTTTTATTACAGATGGAGGAGTTCATAATATTGCAGTCTTCCGCGATCTCTTCGGCGAAATACATTCTGGTAAAGCAATTACCAAAAGTATAAATCCTGAGCTTGGAGAGATAGACTCCATGAGTTTTCTCTTTAATACTTCTTCAAACGTGAGCTGTGTTTTTAATTATTATTTCAGATCCAACGGTTATCAGGAAAGAAAGCTAAAAATCCTAGGAACTGAAGGCTCAATGATAATCGAAGACAGGGATATAATTATTAAGAAGAAAGACTCCCCCGATATAAAGGAAACAGTTCAATCTGGAGGCGGATACAAAGAAGAATTTGAAAACTTTTATGACGCCATAAGAAATGGTAAAAAAGTAAAATGTACTTTCTTAGAAGGGTATAAAGACCTCAAGGCGCTAATAGACGCATTTGAAGCATAATTAAATAAGGTAGTATCAAAAAAATAACTGGTCAACTCTCCCACATCATTATTATTCCTGCAGCCATATACGAATAATGATACACCTATCAAATTCATATCAAAATATAGTTGAATTTGTTGATGTTTTTATGGCTGCTTAGTTTCACCTTTTAAATTTCTCATTTTCAGAGCTTCATAATCACTTCGTCCCGGTCGATCCAAATCCGCCGCCTCTATTCTCTCCTATATCCTGTACAGATTGGACCACCTTAAACACCATTTTGGGAACAACCTGCAACACTATTTGAGCAACCCTGTCCCCTTTTTTTATATAATAACTTCCTTTAAGATTACCTTTACTGTCTATGGTTAACTTTTCATCTGTCTCAGATACAGGGGAAGTATTGCTAACAATTATTCCCAATTCATCCCTGTAACCGCTGTCGATTGTTCCTGGACTGTTTGAAAGCCTCAGCGGCGTCTTATAAGATATTCCGCTTCTTGGCCTTACCTGGATTTCATATCCATCAGGAATAGCCACCTTTAGCCCCGTTGGTATAATTACTGTTTCTCCAGGTCCTATGACTACATCCTCTGCAGCGCAAATGTCCATTCCGGCGTCACCAGACTTAGCATAAAAAGGAAGCGTTACATCTTTCCGACATACTTCGACAAATATTTCAACCTCATTCATTGACATTTCTACCTCATTTCTCTCATTATATTATTGTAAAACGCTATAGACCTTTTTTACAACGACCTCGATGCTTTTTAAACACACCAGCTTAAAGGTTACACGCCTTTGAAAAAATGTCCCTTAGAAAATCCTTCTTCCTGCATTTTTGATATAAAACTATTGTATTTATGATAATTCCTATCCCCATTTTCAGCCAGATCATTGAACATAACCAGCAAATCATTTATTCTTTCAGGACTTTCGTTCCACACATTCATTCTTAAAAACTCCATGCCTGACTCTTTCAATTTATTTACCACATCAGGAACAAAAAGCGCGCTGGAATTTAAAAGAGTACTTCTGCAGTCTATATTATCACGCAGCGCTGGAAACTCCGCGCCCATACGGTCTTTTAAAAAACGATTCGCTTTGCAGGCAGCGTCGTTGCAAACCTTGTCTTGTTTCTTGCTTCCTTCTATACTTCCGACCGGACAGTACTCACTGACCATAAGAGGAAGCCTGCCGTAAATAATTACCTCTTTACCTATTAAGCCAACATCGGACATACCTTCAAGTTGCTTAAGGTTGAGCTCCGAAGAAAGCGTCGCTCCCAATACGCCCACATCTCTTAATTGACTCAATGTTAAGCTGTTTAATATATTAAAACTGTGATCACATCTTAACTTAATCCCTGAAAGATCCTTAACAAATTCAATATGCCCTAAGTTCCCT
>JAUZPS010000275.1 GCA_030705945.1 Bacillota bacterium | reverse complement strand
TCAGTCAGTAGTATCAATGAATTACCGCCGGCTGAAGAAATTGATGATATCTTTTCAGAAATATCACCGTAAACATTTCCGATCATAAGAGTATTTCCCCATGTCCTAATGGTTCCGTCTTCCAAGAGCGCTGCAGCCCAGTTGTTATTAACAACAATCTTTTTAACTCCGGCAAGGTCATCGGGCGCATTGTAAACAGGATTGTTCTTATCTCCCCATGAGACTATGGTACCGTCACTTTTTAAAGCAAGGGTGGTTCTTCCGGTTGTCGCTACCTGAACAACATCTTTTAAGCCTTCCGGCGCATCACACTCTCCATTGTAGTTATGCCCAAAACACGCTACAGTTCCATCCTCCTTGACATACACCGCATAACCGTCTTTTTCGTCCAAACAACGGATGTTTTTAAGTGTCTCAAATTTCTTCAGGAAGTTGTAGTAATCCTCGTATTCATTTTTAAGAGACTCAATATCCTTGCTTAGCAATAAACGCAAGCTGCCATCTTTTAAAAACGCAAGTGCTTCTTTATTACTTAATATTTTAGCTGTTTTAACGTCCTGTAGCTTAGATGCTTCCTTTTGCAGATAATTATTAACATCTCCCCATAAGAGCAGTTTTCCTGAATCACTTACAGCGGCAGTTACACCTTTGTTTGTATCCATAACACCTATTTTTTCAGGGCTGCCAAGATATGATATAGCGTCTCCTGAGCTTATCTTCTGATAAAGGGCAGTGTTTTCTAATTCAGGAAAATCAATGCTGTATCTACCTTCAGCAGTATTTTCCGGAATTGTCCAGGATACATCAAACATTTTGGAACTGTGAGGTTCTACAGAATACTGCTTATTTATTGTAAGTCCCAGATTGTTTATTCTGATCTGAAGGTTTTCATTCTCAAGTTTAAAGTCGCAAGGATTATATACCAGAACTGTTCCCTTGGCAATTTCGCCAGGTTTGAAATCGGGCTTTTCAAGATAAATTTCTGCCTTCTGTACATTTTTTATTACTTCTTTTCCACTAAAATAATCTCCATAATCTAGTTCATAATAAATCAGATAATCGCCTTGAACCAGCTTTGGAATTTCTATATTGACTTCCACAGCTTTTTCTGAATTTAAGTTTATGTCCTCTATAGGAATAACTTTGTTAAATATCTCATTCATGTGAGGGTCAACCAGCTTAACTTGCAATGAGGACCTTGTAGAGATATCGCCTTTATTGGAAACGTTGAAAACCAAAGTATTATTTCCCTTAACATAAGCTTCCGGATGTTTAAAATCAACTTTATAATTATTTTTGAGAGAAACCTCCCTTGTGATTTTTTTACCATAATCCAGTTCATAAGAGAGAATATAGCTTCCCTTTACAGCATTTTCAACATCCGGATCAAATTCAACCAATTTCTTTGCGCCAGCTTCAAGTCCATCAATTATATAACTTTTTGAGACCACTTCTTTTCTTTCATGATCCAGAATTCTAACAGTCAATTTACCAGAAGGCATTGCAACTATACTTTCATTTCTTACCTCTATGGCAAGGTTATTAAGCTTTGTTTCAGATGGGTATTTAAGGACGATGTCCGGCTTTGCTCCTAAAATATCAAGCTTACAATCAGCAACATCAATTATTCTGCTGCTAAAATTTTTCCAGCGCAGAGCAATATGTATATTGAACGTATCTCCTAATAGCTCGTCAGGAAGCTTAAAAGAAATATTTTTTATGAGTTCACTCATACTGGTAAATTCAACTGAATTCTCATAAACTTTTTTCCCAAAACCGTCTGTTACGCTTATGTCACCAACTGGATTTGCGACATCAAGACTATTTTCAGTTGTATCCAGGTCCAGCTTTATGGTCGCTGTTTCTCCCGGAAGGTATTGCGCCTTGTCCGATGAAACTTTTATTCTGGCGAAGAAATCATTAATTTTCTCAACCCAAATACCCCTTTCAAAATAAGCAACCCGTTCTGATTTATTATTGTAAATATAAAACCTTAATCTGGTCGATTCATAAAATGGTCTTTTGAAGCTTAGCTCCTTAATTTCTCCGCTCTTTATTGAAAAATCCGCATCCATCACATTATCAAGATCGCCGCGGTTGCCATTAGAATGCAAATCTACATATCCGAGTCTTAGACTTTCCATATCAGTTTTTGTATTATTCCTTATAAAAACCTTGTACTCAACTTCATCACCTTCATTTATATCTTCTTTATCCGATACTGCCCAGAAGTCTATATCCGCCTTGCTTACTGAAGTATCGGATATATTCTTCTGAACTGCAAACAGGGTAGTAATATCCGAATATTTTATATAATCCTCATCGGATTTATTATATAGTTTGTAACTCGCAAAATAGATTCCTTCCTTATTAAGATTATCCATTCTGAATTCTGCTTTTATGATATCGCCTTTTTTAGCTGTTATATCGTACTTTTTTGAGAAAACCTTATCCCCAGAACTTGTAAAAATATCTACTTCCGCATGATCCACAGTCTGTAAGTTACCATAATTATTTTTGCCTTCCGAAGGATAATTGATGGACAGATTATCTTGGACACTATCTCCAGGTTTATATGTCCTGATATTTGTCCCCGAGCTGATGGCGTAAAGTATTATGTCGTCTAAAAGATGCTTTTCTTCTTCGCCTACCTGATTGTGAGAGTAAGCCCAGTCAGTGAAAAGCGTCCCTGCTATTACTCTACCTAAACCAACTTTGTATTCAATAAGAGAAGGCATATCATTTTTCGTTCTTTTTAATAGAACTTGAGCATTTTTAGGGTATTCTGTAAAATATCCATCAAAAGCTGCCGTAAGATTTTTTCTGCTCTGACTTGCAAATATTGGCGAGTCTTTATCATAATATACGGCATTTATAAAACAGGATTGGTCTTCAACCCACCCATAGCCCTCTAAAGGTTTGTCCGAGGAAGGAAGCGCGGAAAAATCCTTACCGTATTGCTGAGACATAGAAAGTATAGTCCCTCCGTTTTCGACAAATTCCTTTAATTTCTGCCGTTGTAAGCCTGAAGACAGTACCGCTAATCCTCCTGAACCAATGATTAAAGTTTTAAGATTTCTTATATCCTTGTTGTTGGAATACCTGATACTCAAATCAGTCTGAACCTGGCAGGTTTTAATACCTTTTTGACTCAATATGGATCCTATGGTTTTGCCAGATCCATAATTTAAGACACCGATTTCCGAATCCGTATCAACATCCCAGTACTTACCGTAATTCGAAGTGTCTGAAACACTATAGTTGTCATCAGGGTGGTCGCCTCCTGGCCCAGGACCTGGCGGCGGACCCGGAGGCGATGGCGGAGATGTGGGCGTTGGTCCTTCATCAGGCGACACTACCGCATTAATAACACTTGTCTTATATATCTTTCCTTTTCTGTCATAACGCGCGTCAAACTTCATGTTAAGATCATTTTTTGCTTCAACATTCGTTGCATAAAAGGGAATAGAATATGTAGCATCCTTCGCGGCAGTAAACTGCGGGGTAAACATCGGATTTCTGAAAACATCATTTACATTGGTCAGCCATCCTTTCGGAATCTCTATATCACTACCGGAATTCAGAATAACCGCAAACCTTCCATCCGGAATATTTCCATTATAAAGGTTGGCATATATGGTACATTGATTATCCCTTTTTACAAAAGTATACTGCTTATCTATAGAAAGTTTGAAATATGGTTCAGCATAGAAACTTGTCTGGTACGGTTCTTCCACATTGGAATTATCATCGTCATCCTTTACCGTTATAAAAATATTGTGGTCACCTTCATCAACCAATTTACCGTTTATCATGCCGTCCCATACGGTTGAAAAGTCTGCGCTGTACAAAATGTCTTTACCGTAAGTTTTTTTAAGATCTACCTCAAGTTCATTCTTATCATTCATTCCCTTAAGCTTAATAAAATTATCCTTATTGTCAATTGCGATTTTTAAAGTTACTTTATCGGATATGTTATCCATAAGCTTCATTTTAATGTTATATTTTTTCTCCTGCTCCTCCGCGGGAGAATTTGAGCCTTCGATGGTCGCGCCTTTAACAAGGGGAGGAAGGTTTTTACAGGCCTGATAGAGAGACGCTGTCGTAAACCTTATTGATTCTTTGACCAGAGCTTTTGCAAATTCGGTTTCCTCAGGTTTTGCATCCTTAAGTGATCTCGGGAAAATATCAGTCATTTTTTTATAAACTGTGACTGGATTGGCTCCTTTATCATTAACTGCGTATGTATAATTTGCATCATATGTAATTCCATATGTTCCTGTTTTCCAGTAGTCGCTCCACTTTGATATATTAAAATCCATAGGAGTCTTGACCGCATAGGTGTCATTAATCCTGATTTTCTTCTTTGGCGCGGGGGGATAATTTGTATTCACCATGTTTATGACTGTCTGATACAGCATATCCCTGTATATGTATGGTTCTGATTTCTGATATACAAGATTGTTTATTTCTTCCGTATCCTGAATAAAAGCTGAAGGATCACTCTGGACAAAATCCTCCATATGGTCTGCCGCCGCCTTTAAAAATACATTTTCGATAATGCTGTTTGGATTATCGGAAACAACTCCATGGCTGATTTTAAAAGCATGCGCAGGAACACCAGCGTCTTCCACAGAGTGAAGCATACACCCTATAAGCTTATAAGCGCCTGCGAAGTCAAACTCCTTGTATTTTTTCAATACATCCTTCCAGATAAGAATAGGGTTTCCGTCTTCATAGAAAAAAGAGTTCCCATATACTTTATGATTGCCGTAGGCATCATCAATCATTCCGTCTGTTCCGTCTATTATTTCTTCATTGAAACGTAATGCGTCAGGACAGTCTGTCAATACTTTCTGAACAGCTTTTCTTGTCATGAGAGCATGGGTATTGTTGTCTCCTGTATTTATGATGCTTTCAAAGGATGCCCACCCAAAAACCTGCTGCTGGGTAAGCATACCAATAATCATAATACTCAGCAAAACGCAGGATAATCTTTTTCTTCTCAATTCTACTCCTCCTAAATTAAAGTCAATTTGCAAGATATTTTGCATCCATTTTTTATGTTGCAAAATATATACCTTCATTGATAAGTTGCGAAAAGTTCAGCTTTGATAGTAAAAATGCAGATGTATTAACTGCATTTTTACTATCAAAGCTTTTTCGCAATTTATATAGATAACTTTTAGTAAAGAACTTCAAATCCTAATAATTATATTTAATGTCCGTTAATATTTCAAGAACATATGGGCTCCCTTCAAAAGTTTATCATTTCGATAACTACTTGAGGAAGCCCGTCAATTCACACCAATTCCCATTGATTCCTGTTAATTCCCTTTAATTCCCTTTAATCTCAAGCTTATAATCGCCAAGGAGATAATATTCAGGATTATTTATTATAAGATTCAAACTATCGCCATCTCCTTTTTCTAGTGAAAAATTTATTGAACTTACATGATCACCATCAGACTTTGACTCAAATGACCAATTTCCCTTGACCCTTCCAAATCTCGCATTAAACATGATTTTATTTTTTTCAAAGTTCTTGTAAGCTAAATTCATTTTAAGAAGTTCGTTGCTGCTTACCTTATCCCGGATTTTCTCTACATCTGTTATAATCATCGTGGCATCTTTAAATCTTACTTCTTTATTCAACGTAATCTTTTGCCCAAATGCAGGAATTTTTATCTTTACAGTACTACTTTCATTAGTTGTTGCTATAATAAATGGAATATTTAAAAATAATGGTTTTTCATCTTTGGAAATACTAAAATCAATATTGAAAGCTGCGCCAATCCAGCTACCTCTTTCTAAATAAGTCTTCAGCCCTTTGTTTGTTTTAAGTTGAAAGTCTTTACCATCATATCCTGTATCAAATTCTTTTACAAATGACGTAATTTTATAGTCGCTTTTATTAACAGGATAAAGGTGGACTTGGAGCCGATCATCTTTTTTCGTTGTTACAGCGGTGACCGAAATATTGTTATGGGTATCTGTAGAGCCGATTTCCTCAAGTGTGTTGAAACTGTCAATCTTCTTCAACTTGAATTTAAGCGTTGCTTTATAGTCAGCATAATGAATTGTGTAGATTAGATGGGTATTTATATCTGATGGATTAACTGAAAAACTTACATATGCTAATTCATGATCACCTCCATCGGCTGTAATTCCGGAGTATTCGTTATATATTTTATCGCCGGCAGTTAATACTATACTGGTTTTATTTTGGGTTCCTTGGCTTACTTGCTGCTTTTTCTCTTTTATCATTTCTGCTTCGCTAATATTTTTTCTTTTCACCTCAATATAAATGCCTATACTGTCCTTTGTCGCAGTAGCTGTTCTTAAATTCATAATTATTGCTTTATCCTCAACGGCTAAATCCTGTCCGTCAATCACATACTCTATGTTTTGGTTATTCTCAATACTGCTTTGGTTATTCTCAATAATCCCATATCCCGGAGCAAATCCAAAGAATCTACTGAAAGCATCCGCAACATCTCCAAGACCAATTACACACAAGCAAATAAAGACAAACATGCATGCAGTAGCTGTTAGTAGCAATCTTT
>JAUZPS010000274.1 GCA_030705945.1 Bacillota bacterium | reverse complement strand
GAGACAATGCATGTATGGACAGATAAAAACTTGAAACCTGTCAACCTCAAAAAATTCGCGCCGGAAATTTACAAACTTCTATGCAGCGTTACATAGAAAAGATTAAAGGGAGAGTTTATGTTAAGTATCGAAAAAAGTTGATTCATCACACTTTTAACGGGATAAAAATATAATAAATTAGGTAGAATGTAGATATTTTTAGCAACTTATGTAGATCATTATCTTTGACCCTTGGAAAAAAGTTAGTTATGTGTAGCGGCAATAAACTGATTTTAGGTGGTGTATAGGTGAATATTCCGAATATTTTAACAGTCATGAGATTTTTTATTGTACCATTTTTTTGCTATTTTATGGTTATTGAGCAATATCATACTGCCGTAATTCTTTTTGTGCTTGCAGGAATAACAGATATTCTCGATGGTCAAATTGCAAGAAGGTTCAATATGATAACTTCTTTTGGCAAACTGGCAGACCCTGTGGCTGATAAGTCAATGCAGGTTTCAGCATTGGTGCTGCTTACTATGCAAAATAAAATACCTCCTGTATTTTTAATAATAGTTATTGCAAAAGAACTCTTTATGATTGCGGGAAGCGTTATGCTTTACAAGAAAGAAAAATTTGTTGTGTCTGCTAATTGGTATGGAAAAATGTCTACCGTAGTTTTTTCTGTTGCCATAGTACTTACTTTGTTTAATTTTCCATATAACAATATTTTCATATTGGTTGCGGTATTGGCAAATCTCTTTTCATTTTTTATGTATTCAATGGAATATAGAAAAATAAAAAAACCTTTAAATTAAAAGCGTTAATTTATTTTAATATAAAGAAATAATTTAGATTACCGATAAAATGATAGAGTGTTGTATTATACTGCCTAATGGTGTTTCAAAGAATTCATTGTTATTATTGTTTATAATTAGGGAAAAATATGATATATTATATAAGTTACGAAAAAGATTTTACATTAAAAATGCAGTTAATACGTCTGCATTTTAATATCAAAGCTGAACTTTTCGCAACTTATGATGTAGTTTGTTATTTTGCAATAAATTGATAGTATCTCGTGGTTTTTTGCGGTTTAAAATTAAAATTTAGCGTACATTTTAAGGGGAGAAATCTGAATATGCGAAAGATAAATTTATATGTGATTGTTGCTTTTGCTGTAATAATTTGTATTGGCCAGGTGGTTTTTGCTCAAAACAATATAAAGTGGAGCAAAAGTCTTGAAGTAGGAAAAATTAACCTAAAAGGTGTCGCTTATGATGGGAAAGGCTTATTTGTGGCTGTGGGTGAAGATGGAAGAATAAAAACATCTAAGGACGCAGTAAAATGGACAGGCAGAGAATCGGGAACTATTGAATGTTTAAACAGCGTTACATATGGAGACGGAAAATTCGTCGCGGTTGGCGAAGGAGTTATAGTTGTTTCTCAGGATGGCGTCAATTGGGCTTCTCAAGCTTCAGTCACTTTAAACAGCGTTACATGGAGCGGGAGTAAATTTTATGCTGTGGGTAAGTTCGGAGCTGTTGTAACATCGCTTGACGGCTATACATGGGAGAATGAGCAAATTCAGGATAACGAAACCTTGAATGATATATTCGCTTCAGATGGAGAGTTGATGATAGTTGGAGAGAAGGGCGGTTTTTATAGTTCTGAGGCTGGAGGAAATTGGATAAAATCCAATATTAGTCTTAACACTACTCTTAATGCAGTTTGCTGGAATGGTTCAAAGTACATAGCAATTTCTGACAGTGGTTCTGTGGTTGCGTCAATGGACGGTAAGAGCTGGGCATGGGTATCCTATGAAGCATCATTGGGAGGTACAACAAAAGAAGTAAACGGGTCATCTAAAGGGCTGTTAGAACTTGGAAGCGGTATTAAAGACATATGCTGGGATGGTAAAGAGTTTATAGTTATTGGATTTAAGGGAGCTATTTTTACTTCAGAGACTGGAACAAAGTGGGTAAAAGTAAGCTCTGGAACAGAAGGAAATCTTGAATCGATTATTTATACCGGAAAAGAATATGTTGCTGTAGGCAGCGACGGCGTTATAATGACAGCTAGCAGTCCTGATAAGTGGAAAGCTATAACAGTCAGTAATTATACCAATTGTTTTAATAGTGTTGTATGGGGAAAAGATAAGTTTGTAGCGGTTGGAAATTCAGGAACCATACTTGTATCTTTTGACGGACAGTCATGGATAGATCCTAATTATAAGTTTGAGTCGGATTTTGTGAAAGTTATCTGGACAGGCAAAAATTTTGTTGCCGTAGGAACCAGCGGTACAATTATTACCTCAAATGACGGAATTAAATGGAAAAAATCCAATTCTGGCATTTATGGCAAAATTAATAGTATTGCATGGAGCGGGAAAATATATGTTGGTGTTGGAGACTCAGGTGAAATACTAACTTCTACAGACTGTATAAAATGGAATATCAGCAATTCAGGAACATACAGTAGCATCGACAGAATTGTGTGGAATGGGGTCAATTTCATTGCTACAGAAGGGAAAGACGGAGACAAACTTATCTCTTCTGATGGAAAGATATGGTCAAGAGCTACCCATTTGAAAGCTGGAATTGTAAAAAATCAATATGGCGACACTATGATTTTTCCAGACGCTGATAATATTAACAGGAATATACCGGAAATAAAAAATTTAAGTCAGATAATATGGAACGGCTCAGAATATATTGGTGTTGGCGCTTTAACTGAATCCCACGTAGAAACCATGAAGAATGAAAACGATGAGCCTATCAGAATCGGTAATTCAACTTTAACTTCTAAGGATGGGATAAGTTGGACTAACGAGGCTTTAGGAAGCTTTAAAAATTTAAAAGGTGTTTCATGGAATGGAGAGGTACTGGTTGCAGTCGGTGAAGATGGCGTAATTCTTAGCTCAATACCGGCTTATATAAAGGTTGATATTGACGGCAAGCTCCTCGAGTCAGATACTCCGCCCCTCATCAGAAACGGAAGAACTCTAGCGCCATTAAGATCCATATTTGAAGCTTTAGGCATGAAAGTTGATTGGAATGAAGCTACAAAAACAATTACAGCTTACAATGATAAAACAACAATACAGCTTAAATTAGGAAGCAAAGACGCAATTGTTAATGGAAATGCGATAAAGCTGGATGAACCCGCAAATACTATTAGAAACAGAACATTGGTGCCATTAAGGTTTATAGCGGAAAATCTGGGAGCTAAAGTAAGTTGGGACAAGGTAAAGAAGACAGTATTTATAAAGACTGCGTAAAATGACTTTAAAAAAACACTGTTAAATAATAAAAGCTTTTGCGGTATTTTGCAATATAAAAAATGGATATAAAATGTTTATTGCAAAATATATAGACAACCAATTGTAAATACCTAATTGATTTTAAAATATGCAGCTTTGTGTTATGAGGATATTCAGGCATCTTATTTTTTGATACGAGTTTTTAACTAAACGAAATACGCTTTGCGGGTTTGTCAAAGAGAGATGAGGTGGCGTGATGAAGCTCAGAATTACTTCTTTTCACCTGATAATAATAATTATAATAGAGTTGCTTTTAATCGCAGCTTTGGTTGTTGTTCTTGTTTTAAACAAACCAAAAGTGAAAGCTGATAGTGATAAAGTGTCGCTTAACTATTCAGAAACTATTAATCCGGAAGTTCTTAGAAAGAATACACCATCTAAGAATATTACACAGAATAATGGTGTGGGTTTAAATACTTCAACAAGGAATACTCCGGTTAAAGTAAATTCAGACCCCAATAATTCAGTTGGGATTAATACAAAGAAAAAGAGTTCAGATACAAATAATTCAATTCCTATAAGCTCAAGGAACAATTTGGAGAAGAATGGCGCGTCATCTGACAATTCAAGCCTTAGTAATTCAAGTATAAATAATCCAAATCTAAATAATTCAAGTTTAGATAATTCAATACATAGCAGTTTGTCGCCAGATGGTTCATTAAGCCTAGCGAGGCTTGATTCAGAACAAAATGACTCAATTTCAGGCAAAGCTTCGGAAATTAATCCAGCTCAGGTTAACTCAGAGAATAATAGTTCAATACAAAATAGTCCAATAAAGGATAGTCCAATACAAAATAATTCAATAAAAGATAGACCGATACGAGCAGCGTATACAAGCCTTCTGCCACGCACTGAATACGATTTTGTCAAATACCTATATTCAAGTTTATGGCCTGATAATGAACCAAAAGAGTTTAAATTGCCTGGGAAACAGCCAAAAACAGATGAATTTATTGCAACCGCCTATGATTTATCCTATGAAAGCTGCGGGAAATATCCATGGCATCCACAGTACGGAATCACATTCAGTGGAAAAAAAGCTGTAAGAGGAAGGACTGTAGCAGTTGACCCCGATGTAATTCCGCTTGGCAGTGAAATATATATGACATTTCCTCAAAAGTATGATTATCTGAACGGGTGGTATGTTGCTGAAGATACTGGAAGTAAGGTTAAGGGAAAGATTATTGATATATATATGGGACAATCTGCGTTTTACGAGATGGAGAAATTTGGTAGCATGAAAGTGAATGTAAAGATAGTCTATCCTGAATTTTATTAGGTTGTTTCAAAGCGAACTGATATAAAATTTTACATTTGGTATTTAAATGGAGTTAAAAATTATATGGAAAATAATTGAAATTAATTGGATTATGTATTACAATATATGGAGTGTTATATACTATATAAAGTAAGCGAGTGTGAGACATGCCATATATTGTTTTAATTTTTATGATTGCATTAATTTCATGTTGTGTAGTTAATCTTTTAAAGCAGCATTATATAATTCAGCTGGCAGGAATTTCATTTCTTTTTACATATCTTGTATTCAAGACTTATTACGCTGTTAATAATTCAGATAATTTAAACGATATTATTGCTTCTTACATTCCAGCCCTTACAGGAATATCTGCATGTCTTATCGGTATGGTGCTCGGTTTTTGGATTTTTCCTCAAATCAGAAAAAAACTAAATAAGGTATATAAAAAGCACTATTAATCTTACATTTGACGGAGCAAAATAACGAACGCTTTAACGTTATTTTGCGATAGGCAAATGTAAAAGATTAATTGCTTTTTATATAGTATCAAAAAAATAACTGGTCAACTGGTCGTTTCAAAAACCTGATATAATGGGTTTTCGTCGTATAAACTTGAACAAGGAATTTTTTGAAACGCCCTAACAAATAAGAACATCTATATTAATATTGCTAAAAAATACATACTGTTTTCCATTGTTCTTAACAAATAGATTATGTAAACTTAAAATGACTATGAATGCTTAAAAAATTATCTAATCTATTTGGAGGGGTGGTATATGAGGAAAACCAAATTTATCATTTTAGCCACATTAATTTGCTCAATAGCAGCAGCTCCAGTTTATGCCCAGAGCCCAAAAAGCAAAAGTATTAAGGTTTTTATTGATGGAAAGCAAGTTAATTTTAATGTTGATCCTATAATAAAAAATGGAAGAATGCTGGTGGAAGCTAGAAGAACATTTGGAGCTATGGGAGCAAATGTGGAATGGTATGAAAATGAGGGCAAAGTTGAAGTTGATAAGGAACAAAACACATTTACGATGTATATTGACGGAAATGAAGCTTTTGATGGAAATGAAATAATAAATATGGGAGTAGCTCCTGTATTGAAAAACGGAACTGTTATGGTTCCCCTGAGATTTCTGGCAGAAAAATTTGGTGAACAAGTAAGTTTTGACAGCAGCAGCAATCGTGTCCTAATTGGGGAGCAAGGAAATGGTCAGAGCGTCCCGGTTGTAAATGATGGAAGCGCGGGAAGCAAAAATGATTATAGTAAGTACAAGGTAGTAATCGATCCCGGTCATGGCGGATCTGAAACGGGAGCTATCGTATCTGGAATATATGAAAAGAATCTTAACCTTCAAATTGCAAAAAAATTAAATACCTTATTAAAAGCCGCTGGAGTAAAAACTTATATGACACGAACTGATGACAGGTATGTAAGTCTATATGCCAGATCAGGCTTTGCCAATTCTGTTGACGCGGATCTTTTTATAAGCGTTCACAATAATGCTCAGACGCAAAAAAGTGTCTCTGGAACTATGAGCCTGTATTATCCAAATGGGACTAATACGAATAGTGGATTTAACGGATATAAATTTGCGTCTATCGTACAAAACAATCTGAATAATGCCCTTGGGACAATGAATTTAGGAATAATCAGCAGGCCACACCTTGCAGTGCTAAGAACTTCAAAAATGCCCGCTGTTTTGGCTGAGGTCGGTTATATGACAAATAAAAATGAATTAAACAAATTACTAACCGATAGTTTTAAGACTAAGGCGGCAAAAGCATTAAGTGATTCTGTTTTACAAGCTTTAAAGAAATTATGATAGCAATTATTATGTGATAAGGTATATAAAAAGCACTATTAATCTTACATTTGACGGAGCAAAATAACGAACGCTTTAACGTTATTTTGTGATAGGCAAATGTAAAAGATTAATTGCTTTTTATATAGTATCAGAAAAACTTAGCAACTGGTCGTTTCAAAAACTTGATATAATGAGCTT
>JAUZPS010000273.1 GCA_030705945.1 Bacillota bacterium | reverse complement strand
TCAATCATTATAAACTTCAATAAAGATTACGATTTTAACAAAGATAATTGTATAAATATTATAGATATTACAATTTTAGCAAAACATTTTAGTCAAACAACAGAAGATTATTTGCCGATAACTATATAAGGGAAGTACCCATTAACAAACGAAAAATAACCACAGAGTAGCGATACATGTGAGCCAGAATGAATCTGGATACCTTTTAGTCGAACTCAGCATATTTTAGTATCATAATAAAAAATAGGGCATTGCAATACGATTTCTAATCGTAATTGCAACAGCCCTTTTTGTCTTTTTTAAAAAATATCTATACTCTAGATAATGGAACTAAAATTTCCTTGTCAACACCGCATTTTTGCAAGAAAGTCTGTATATTATTTTTTTCCTTGACGCTATCTGCTCCTAATCTGCCTAATCTGTCACATAATCCTAATAACGCGATTTCTCTTAAGTCAACTTCCTTTTTCATTCTATCTAAATCGGCAAATGGTAAATCGTTTGTAGCAAAAAGAATTTGCATGTGCCAGCGAACAAGAACAACTACATTATCGATTAATTCATTGTCTTCTGAAAACTCATTTAAAAACTTTCTTGTAAGTTCAGCGCCATATTTATCATGGTTATAAGAAGTAATTTTACCATTCCTAACTTTAGTAGTATCATATTTCCCAATATCATGGAGCAGGGCAGCCAACATAAATGCTTTTTTATTCCGGCTCATATCTTTAAATTTAGCCGCCTCGTCTACAACCATCATGGTATGATTCCATACGCTACCTTCAGGATGATATTTGGGAGATTGTTTAGTTTCCTTCAGCTTTTTTAGCATATTAAAAGGATATTTCTCAAATTCAGGCTCTTTAGCAATTTCATTCAAAAATTCTGAGGGGCGTTCGTCATTAATTATATGCTCATATATTTCTGAAAATAAATCATTGCTTGTTGTCATGCTTTATTTTCAGACTTATCATCATTTAATCCGAACACAGCTCTGGCGCTTTCCGCGTTTGGATCGTGTTTTATATGTTTTGAATGAAATTTGCCATCTTCTTTTTTATTATTCTTGGTGCTTCTTTTCTTATTTTCTATACCCATAAAATAAGCTCCTTACTTTTTAATGATGGGGTTTGCCTTCTTATTTCCTGTTTTTGCCTTTCCTTGAATCTCCGGAACCGGATCAACATCATTTTTGGGAATGTGGAGTTTATGATTGCTCTCAGTTCCGTGAGGCTCCTCGGGGTCAGGTCTTCTCATTCCAGCCTTTGCCATTTTAATCACTCCTTATTTGGAATGATTGAAAAATTACTTCCGATTCTGAGCGTGCTCACGAGTTAAGTGAACACGAAAGCGAAGATTTTAGCGGAAGTTTTTTTCAACATTCCTTAACTGGTTTTAATTAAATTAAAAGCGCTATTAATCTTACATTTGACAGAGCGAAATAGCGAACACTTTTATGATATTTTGTGATAGGTAAATGTAAAAGATTAATCACTTTTAATTTAATTATAGTTATTATCAAACATCATTATTTTTAATAGATTTTCGTTTTGCGTTTTTGTTATCATTCTGATTTTCACGGGTAATTGGTGTCTTATAATTAGCCTTTTCTAAACGTGTTTTTTTATCATCCGGCTGACTGTCTTTTGGCATTAAAATCACCTCGATAATAGTTTTCCTTTCAAATTAATAATTATTCGCAAACAATAAGTTATGAAATTAATCAATGATATTGATAAGGTTTGTATATTGTTGTAAAATTAGTTTATCATTCGACTAAGGGTGTTTCAAAAATTGAACGATAAGATAATAAATAATAATATGAAAAGGAATACAATATGAAACTAAAAATAACTTTATTAATTTTTATTATAATAGCGTTTTTAAGCGGGTGCGGCAATTCAGATGTGAAGCCAAGCGTAAATAACACAGCGTCTGAAGCAAATACGAAATCTGCAGATATAAATAATTTAAGCTCGCCATCAGAGGAAAGCATAGAAACGCCGACAAACATTACAAATACTGCAATGCCACAAACATCGACTACACAAAATTCAACTATAAGCAATGCGACTAACAGCGCATACAAAGGAATGAATTTTATATATGAAACCCAAAAAGCGCAGAATACAATGAAAAAAATCAATGATCAAGGTATTCAATGTTTACAAGATAAGATAAAAGATATTTTTGCTTCAGTGGCTTCTACCTACGAAATTGAATCATCCAAGATAAAAATAATTGACGCAAGATTTGAAAAAATTGCTCATAGCGCTGAAGATATGATTATTTTATTGGAATTCTGTTCTTCAAATTATACACATAACAACAAAGCCGTAATTCTTTTGGTAAAGAATGAAGTCTATGAAGCGAAGTATGCTGATATTGGAGATGTGTTTAAATATGAAGTTTATGATATTGATGGTGACGGAGTTAATGAGGTTTTTGTTAAAAGGGATAATAATTATGAATCAATTGAGCACGGTCTTAAGGTATTGCAATATAGAGACGGCATGTTTTTAGGAGTTTTTGACGGGTCATGCGCAAATAGCGCTTTGCATAGCAGATACATGTCTGACTTTACATATTCGGTTGTTAATAACAAAAAACACAAAAAATATAAAGATATTATTTTTAATATAAATACCAAAGATACAAAAGAATCTCCAGAAAAGGATAATCCTGAACTCAATAAAGAATATCCACTGAAAGATTCAATACATTTCTCGTATAATGGAAGAATGTATTTGCAAAATAAAAAAATTAACGGATATATAAATTTCAGATTTAATAATTTGAAATTTGTTGATATTAATTAGGTAAAATAATCAATTACAGCGGCTGGAAATCTATCCTTTATAAGAGAATAAAAAAATTCTTTCAATTCACTTGCGTGTTCCTTAGGATATACATATTTGAATCTCCCGAATTTGCCCCATTTTAGAATTCTTTTTGTTTCATCCAAATCCAGTTTGGTGTTTGGAAATCTTTTTAAAATAAAATCTTTGGCAATAGGAGTAAAACGGTGTTGGATCAGTTCGAAAGTAACTGGTTCAACAGACTTTGAGGTATCAATCTTTTGGTTTAAAAGCTCAAAAAGTTCCGAATATTCCTCCTTCCATCCATCATAAATCATAATGGGGGCCACAATGAAGCCAATTGGATAGCCGTCGCTGGCAATCTTTGACGCAGCTTCAATCCTTTCATCGAAGGTTGCGGTATTATGTTCGAAATTTTTAATCACATATCTTGAATTAATACTTATTCTGAATCGTGTATGAGAATTATGCTTCAATTGAAGCAATGGTCCAACATTATTGAACTTTGTTACAAACCGAAGTCTTGCGTTTTTCAGGCTTCCAAAAAACTCTATTGTTTTGGATAAACTTCCGGTAATATGTTCAATAGCTAGTGGATCGCCACTGCTTGCCGCTTCAAAAGTCGTTAGCTTATTGTCATTTTTAAGAATATGAACCTTAATTGAGTCAAAGATTTCCTCAAGATTGACATAGGTTTTTAAATATGGCTTATATCCTTGCGTCGTTTGAAGATAGCAGTATTCGCAGTTGCCAGGGCAGTTGGTGACAAGGGAAAACTGGAAATCTGCCGATGGTTTGCATACATCAAGTTTCATACTTTTCTTGGCTGCTACAACAAGGGTTTTTTTAGCTCTTGGGTATTTTTCTCTTTCAGTTTCTCCGGGAATCAAACGCGAAACATTGCTGGGGGCTGTTTTTATAACTTCAATATTCTTATTGGAGAAATAATCATATAATTCCTGACCAAGAGGGTAATTAAGTGATGATGGTTCAAAGAAAACTCTTTCGGGCATAAATAATTCCATATAGCAATGTGTACTCCTTTATAAGTTATGCTTGTCATTTCAACCATAGGATTAGTCCTATATAAAAAGCACTATTAATCTTACATTTGACGGAGCAAAATAACGAACGCTTTAACGTTATTTTGCGATAGGCAAATGTAAAAGATTAATTGCTTTTTATATATTAATAGATTTTCTCCTTATTGTTTTTTTATTCCGGTAATTTACGGTTCTTTAGTCATTTTGGGAAGTACCAAAAGAATTTGTCAACTGTGGGTTTCAAATTCAACTATAACTTTCTATATTTCTTTAGCGCAAATACATTTAATGTAACAAATATAGCCGCGAAGACTGCAAGAGCAAGGATATCAACCCAAATATCACTTAAACCCATTCCTTTATACATTACACTTTTTAATGCGTCAGCGCCGTAATAAATCGGCATAAACCTTGCAATAACCTGTAACCAATTGGCCATACTTTCAACGGGGAAAATTCCAGCAAAAAACACTTGTGGAATTACTATTAGAGGAATGAACTGGATCATCTGAAATTCAGACGCTGCAAAAGTAGATAATAGGATTCCTAACGAAAGAGCGACAAAAGCGAGCAGTAAATTTATAAGTATTACTATGCAAATGGAGCCGACTACAGTGATTTTTAATATGTTTATTGCATACACAACAACAATAAGAGTCTGGATTACCGCAAATATTCCATAACCAATGAGGTATCCGGTAATTACTTCTCTTCGTTTTATAGGTGTGGACATCAAACGTTCCAATGTCCCTGAAGTTCTTTCGCGCAACAATCCTATTCCTGAGATAAGAAATACAAAAAAGAAAACAAAATATCCAACTAAAATTGAACTGAATATATCAAAAAATGTAGTTTCACTACTGCCATAAATGTATTTTGTTTCAATATCAGGTTTTATAGGGTTTGGCATACCCATATTTTTATTTTGCTGAAATTTTGCTGTTAAAAGTTGATTTAACTTCATTTGCAGTTCCTTTGATCTGGAAGGATCATTATTGGTAAGTGTCAGATAGAGTTTTCCATTCTTCAATTCAAGTAGTCCATCAAGTTTATCATTGGTTATAGCTCTGTTAGTGGCGTTAATATACTCTTTTACAACAATATCGCTTTTCTCAATTAATTGGATTGTACTTTTGTCAATATTTACTACGCCAAGCTTAGAACTGGCATTTTCACCGCTATTAAACAAAAAATACATAAGTGTTAATATCAATAAAGGTCCAACCACTAAAAGAGCTAAAGTCCTCTTATCACGCAGCATTTGTTGACATATCCGTTTGATTAAAGCTCGTGTTCTCATAATTGTTTTCCTCCCGCCTTTAAGAATACATCTTCTAAATTGGATACACTGTAAGACTCCATCAAATCTTTCGGAGTTCCGCTGGTCAATACCAAACCATTTCTGACCATCGCCAGAACATCGCATTTAATCGCTTCGTCCATAACATGAGTTGTTACAATAATAGTTTTACCTTCTTTTTCTTTTAAACGGCGTAACTCATTCCAGATACTAAATCTTAATTCAGGATCAATGCCTACCGTAGGTTCATCTAAAATAAGTACACTAGGATTCTGTATCAGCGCAATGCCAAGTGATAAGCGTCGTTTCATTCCTCCGGAATAAGCAGATACTTTTTTCTTCAACTCGTCTGTAAGATTAACAAGTCTGGCTGCATATTCTATTCGTTCCTTCTGGTATATCTTGTTCAACTTGAAGAGGGAGGCGAAGAACTTAAGATTTTCTTCACCTGTAAGCTCAGAATAAAGAGCGTCAGATTGAGACATATAGCCTATATCTTGTAACACTTCTAAATCAGGCATTTTTTTACCCAGCACATTGATAGATCCTTTATCAGCATTTTCCATGCCAACTATTATTTTTACCAAAGTAGTCTTTCCAGCGCCGGAAGGGCCAATAAGCCCGTAAATCTGGCCTTTTTCTATTATTAAGTTTACATCGTTTAGCACTATGTTTTTGTTGTAACTTTTAGTGACACTAGCTACATTAACTATAGGATTCATTATAATTCCTCCTTGTAAATAGGTGAGTGAGTACTTACTAATATTTTGGCTAATTTTATTAAACTTGTCAATTAACATAATTTTTTAATTTTAATAGGGTGTTTAGTATTTTATTATAAGATTTATTATTGGACATAAGGAGGAAAATAATGATTTTAATTTATTTAAGATCAATTAATCTTATATATATTAGTTTTAATAATAAACTTTAGTTATAATAGAGTACAAGCAATAAAAGATTTTTTGTTAAGTCTTAAGATTTATCGATTTAGGCAGTATCAAAAAAATAACTGGTCGTTTCAAAAACTTGATATAATGAGTTTTCATCATACAAAACTTGAACAAGGAATTTTTTGAAACGCCCTTATAAAATTTTATAAAGAAGAATTTAAAAAGGAGGTCACAAAATGTATACTTATATATCATTACTACGTGGAATTAATGTAGGTGGAAATAATAAAATAAAGATGGATATTCTTTCCAAATTATATGAAGAATTGGGTTTCAATAATATAAAAACTTATATCCAAAGCGGTAATGTTGTATTTGATAGTATAATAGATAATTCCGATGAGTTAGCGGTAAAAATAGAAGAAAAAATTAAAAGTTACTTAAGTCTTGACATTAGAGTTATTATACGAGCAAAAGAAGATTTTGGCAAAATCATTGATAATAACCCATTTAATGAGAAAGACTTAAG
>JAUZPS010000272.1 GCA_030705945.1 Bacillota bacterium | reverse complement strand
TATATAAAAAGCAATTAATCTTTTACATTTGCCTATCACAAAATAACGTTAAAGCGTTCGTTATTTTGCTCCGTCAAATGTAAGATTAATAGTGCTTTTTATATATATAAGTTGCGAAAAAGATTTTACATTAAAAATGCAGTTAATGCGTCTGCATTTTAATATCAAAAGCTGAACTTTTCGCAACTTATGAATCAAGGTATCTATTCAAGAAAGGGAAATTCCATATTAAGGTTAAAGCCTTTTTCTCCATCAGATCCTATATTTATGGCCCCTGATAATTCAGATACTTCCTTATCAATCCCATTTAATCCTTTTCCCTTAATAATATTTTTGCAACCTATTCCATCATCCAGAATAAATAACCTTACTTTCTCCTTGGAAAAATGAAACATTACCGTTATATTATTTGCCCTGCCATGCGCCTTTGAATTTGTAATCCCTTCTTTGCACACCTTCAATAATAATTTGGAGTACTTAAAATTAAGCGTTGGAATCGCTCCCATTATTGTAAGATCAATGTTGACGCCAGGACTTTTCCATTCATTAATCAACTCTCTTAATGAATCAATAAAGCTTGGCGAAAACTCTTTTATTGAGCTTCGAAGCCTCTCCATACTTATTCGGGCGATGTTTGTTGCTTCAATAATTTTCTCTTTCGATTTAGCCGCGTCATGTTCAACCGTTGAATTAGAACTCTCCAATACGGAAATCAACGCAGTCATTGGATATCCTAACGTATCATACACATTTTGCGCAAAATTATTTCTTGTCTCAATAACTGCCAATTCTTCTGATTTTTCAGCTAAAGTTTTTAGCGCTAAGTTTTTTTCTTCTAGCTGCATTAACAGTTTTTTTATTTCAGTTATATCTGTTAATGATAAAATTCTGCCAATAATATTTTCCTTTTTATCTGAAACATAATTTATGTACACCTGAAAAAAGCTACCATCCGTCATTTCCAGTTCTGCTGACGGGTATGCCCTCCAAATATCCTCTAAAGCTGAAAATAGCCCTTCATTACCATCATTTGAACAAATTTGAGGCTTCATTAAATCAATTAACCTCAAAATATTATCTCCGATTTTTAATTGCGAACTGAAGGAGAACGTTTTAATAAACATACTATTAACTTCACATATAATATTATTATTATCAAGTATAACAACAGCCTGCTTTATATTATTTACAACTTTTTCGAATGCGATTGGAGTAATATTGAGAAAATCATATTTATAAATAGCAATAGCGGATAGGCTTAATGTTATAGAAAAACTTGCGGGAGTTAAATCATAACCTTTTGGTATAATAGGCGTAAGTGTCAGCGCAGAACAAATCCATGGACTCAATGTGGCAATTATAAGTAAAAAAGCTTGACGCTTTTTTGCCCCTGTTCTTTTAAGACTATAATAAGCAAGCAGCGTTGCTCCTAAAATATACTGTAAATTAATAATAGCAATTATGATATAGAAAAGCGGTTCCCTGTCTAATCCATAGGTCTCAATTCTAGAAAAGATCATGCTGTGATAAGGATTAGTAATAAACATAAAACTTGTTAAAAATGAAATTATATAAGATATAAATGTTATCTTTCTTGAAATCCTTTTAAATAAATCAGTATATTTCAAGCAAAAAGTAAGCCATGTTGTTCCGAGATAACTTATAGGAATTGACTCAATAATAACGAAAATTGTTTTTAGATGTGAAGCTGGATTTGTTAAATTTTCAATTGAATAAATAAATGTCCATATAAATACGACAGTCTGACAGCAAATAAAGCTCATAAGCGTCGGCGTTCTTTCGCATTTCAGTATCAGATAAGTAGAAGTAATTACAAACATTATAATTGATGCTAATTGGAGGCAAAATTGGGTATTCTGAATATGGTCCATCAATCTGTGTCCTATCTATAGAGCGAAGATTTTATCGGAAGTTATTTTTTCAACATTCCTAAGCAAACTACACGATTCCGTTTTTTATGGCAAATACAGCTAGTTGCGTCTTATCTTTAAGCATTAGCTTTGATATGATTTCTGTAATTATGTTTCTGATACTCCCCTCTGCTAAAAATAATTCTGACGCTATTTGGGCGGTGGTCTTTCCCTCGACAATCATCCCAATTATATTTAGTTCTTTTCTATTTAATTCTATAACATAACCGTTTATATTTATCTGCTTTTTCCCTTCCTGTTTAACTGTAACGGGTAAATCACCTTTACTGTCAACAATAATAGCATTTTTATTATTAATTCTCTCCCTGATTATCATATCAGTAAGAAATTCTATATCCTTTGTCATATTTATTAATGTTTCTTGAGTTTCATAATAAAGCATCTCTTTTTCTATTTCTACCTGTTTCGTTCTGGTTATATCTTCCATAACAATAAGCAAGTATTTAATTCCATCTACTTCATAAACCTTGTTAATCAGATTACAAAAGTGTATCTTTCCATCACTTGTAGTTAATTTTAATTCATACGCAAGCGCTTCATAAGTCTTTCTAAGGTTATCTAAAAAATAGTCCCACGCTTCTGGTATCAGCCAAATTTCTAATGCGCCGGCATACCTGCCGTAATATTTATCAATATTGATTCCAGACCAATCAATAAAAGATTTGTTAGCTTTAATAATATTAAGATCATCATAAGTAAGAATTAGCATTGGAATAGGAATCAAATTAATTATTTCTTCTAAATCTGATTGTTTTATCATGTAATCACCTTTAACTATTATTATATAAAAGTTAGAGCTCTATATCTTTAGCTAAAGCTCTTTCGGTAAAGCCGTAAATAGCCTCAGGCGTTATACTTTCATTTACCGAATTGGAATAAGCCGCTATGTTAATCCTTGGCTTATTCTTAACATTTTCCACAATTTTTTCAATACTATCTAAAAGTCTGCCGCGAATTAATTCATGTTCCTTAGAACTGGTATCCTGAAGTAAAATTCCATATTTGTTGTCATTGTACTTTGAAATTATATCGTATTCCCTTAAAGATTTTATTATTTGATTGCCAATATCTTTCATACACGAAGCTTTTGCATCTTCTTTAATATCCCATTGCACATCAACTATTAAAAAGGTCAAATCTGATCCTTTTCTTAAATTCTTTTGAATTTCCTTATTTAAAAATGAGTCCAAAATATTTCTTGGATAAATTACATTGTCAAATTTACTCAATTGCTCATTATCAAGCCTTTCGGCCAATGCTTTTATTGTCTGGTTGTCTTTAATTGCTTTTCGTATCCTTAATATTACTTCACCTTCATTAAAAGGTTCCTTGACAAAATCGGATGCGCCTGCCTCAAAACTTCGTTTAATTTCATAGCTATCATTTTTTTTGGAAAAAATAATAACTGGTAAAGTCTTAGTATATTTATTATTTTTAATTATTTTACATAATTCAAAACCACTGAACATAGGAAGCATAATATCTATCAAAACTAAGTCCGGCTCATAAGACAAAACCGTATTTAAAGCATTTGCAGAATCTGAAGTTGATTGAACATCAAACCCTTCATATTTGAGAGTATCAATCAAAAGTATTACATCGCTTTTCATCAGACTGATAATCAATACTTTTTCCGACATTTAATTCACCCTCTAGAATTTAATAAAAAAATACTATGTTTTCTATTGAATAATTATTATACGGATTGACCTTTTTAAATATTATATTAATCAAAGAATTTATTCTACCTAAATTAAACTCAAGACAACTAGAAAACCAAATGATATAAAAAAATGACAAAATATAGATTCTTAGGATTTACTAATCTCCAATTTAATGAAAATTATAATCTTTTGAAAAGTATGATTTACTACCTTTTATTTAAAATTATTATATCACAATTTAACCTTCTGTCAAATATAGTTCTAATGCCTTCTGTACGATTTCATAAAGACATTCAAATGTGGAATTATTCTATTAGATACGCTGAATAGCCGAAAAAGGCCCTTTAAAACGAACTTATATAAAACTTTACCTTTGTTATCAAAATAAGCTGATAGGTTATAAATGCATAAAAAAAGAACACTCCTCTGGTATCTAAAGTGTTCTTTGTATTATGCAATTTTATTGAAGAAACATTTTTATTAATATCCCATTATTACCACATATATCATTTATCCTTAAGTTGCGAAAGTTTCTGATCGATAGGACAAATAAAAATTTTAACTACATAAGTTTATGCAAAATCTTTTTCGCGCCTATTTTTATATATATTAAGTAAACTTATACCTAATTTTCAAAAATAATTTCCGCGTCCAACTCAAAATCTTCAACTCTGTCAGCAGCTTCATTCTGGTTTCCCTTTACGATTATGTTAACTGACTCAATCTCCCTATTTTCATTGATTTTCATGTTAAACACAAAACTTTTTTCTTTAAGTTCATGCAGTTCTTTGAAGAATTTATGATGGTTATTATTAGAATCATCTTCACAAAAGCCCCCATGCATTTCACGCATTTGTTGATGCATTTGGCTATGTTTGTCGATGATCTTTTTCTTCAATTCTTCCGGAATATCCTGTGAATTGAATGAAACTTCACTTGAATTATCAGCATTTTCTACAAGCTTTATATTGCTTAATATCCCCAGAAAAGTTGATATGCCGTCCAACTTATCCTTAAAGCTTCTATTCCTAAACTCCGCATGTCTTTTTAACATCTCTGACCTGCCTTCATGGAACCCATGCCCTCCATGAAATTTCATAAATAATCCATGTTTCAGTCTTCCATCATCGCAGGTACAATTAAATTCTGTAGTACTTTCATGCTTTACTTTTTTACCGTCACAATCAATCTCGGAACTTATTTTTGCCTTTGTTAACCCTGTTACCGTGTTCTTCTCAAATTCATTCGTAAAGCTCAGGAAATTCTTCTTATCCTTTGTACCGTTAACCTTAACCGCTCCTTTTATCACTTCCTTATTTTTCAAAACCGATACTACATCATACAATACTTTAATCTTGTTCATAAAAAATGACCTCCTTATTTTTTTGTTGATCCGAACCATAAAAATGTTTGAAGTTCGAATTAATTACTATGAGGTCATTATAATTTGTATTTTTAAATTGAAATTAAAGCAATTTTAAAAATTTTATAAAACTATTTAAATTATTTTTAAATTAACAGATCTGTTAATAAGCGCTAGTATTCTATTTTTACATGGTTTCATATTTCTTGTCTCTCATCATAAGGTCAACTACAGCTTTCTTTGCATTTTTGCCATTGAATAAAACTTCGCGCGCCTGAGTTGTTATAGGCATCTCTACATCCAATTTTTTTGCTAGGTGGTACGCCGCTTTTGTTGTTGTCACGCCTTCGACTACCATTTTAACTTCAGAAAGCGCTTCCTCTAAACTTTTGCCGTTTCCAATCAATATCCCTGCTCTTCTGTTTCTGCTGTGCATACTGGTGCAAGTTACAATGAGATCGCCTATGCCGGCAAGGCCGGAAAAAGTCTTAGCCTTTGCTCCCATTAATTCGCCTAGTCTTGACATTTCAGCTATTCCTCGAGTCATAAGAGCAGCCTTTGTGTTGTCTCCAAAACCAAGTCCGTCAGAAATTCCAGCGCACAATGCAATGACATTCTTTATCGCTCCGCCAAGCTCAACGCCAATAATATCTGAATTGTTATATACCCTGAACATGGGTGACATGAATATATCCTGTACAAACAAAGAAGCGTTTTCATCCAATGACGCAGCTACAACAGCGGTAGGGATTTCTCTGCCGACCTCTTCAGCATGACTAGGTCCTGATAATGCGACAATTTTCGCTTCGGGTACCTCTTCTTTTATTATATCCGACATAGTTAAAAAAGACCCTTCCTCGAGACCTTTTGAACATGTAACAATAATTTGTCCTTTTTTAGTATATCTTGATATCTCTTTCGCATTGGCTCTCATAGTTTGGGATGGAACTACCATAATTACTGCCTGGCTATCCTTCATCGCTTCCTCTATGTCATTTGTGCAATAAACATCCTCAGGTAATTTTACACCTGGAAGTTTTAGCATATTCTCTCTGTGAATATTTAGTGAGTCAGCTTCATCTTTATCATAAGACCACATTCTAACATTGTGTCCATTTTTAGCAAGCAATACAGATAATGCTGTTCCCCAACTTCCTGCTCCAATTACAGAAATTTTCTTTCTCATTTTGCGCCTCCAACATCGCATATCAGTATATTTATCAAATATCCTTACGCTGCTTTTTTCTTACCAAACTTGGATTCAGACCCGTTAAAAATTCTTTTTATATTTGTCCTATGCCTTATAACAACCAAAATAGCCAATATTAAAGCAATTGTTACGTACAACTTGTCATTCCCATTGTGTATAAAGGCGGCCACAGGAAAAGCTACAGCGCTTAACAAAGAGCCTAGTGATATATACCTTGAAATAGCCACTGTAATTATAAACACCGCCAAAAGTATCAATGATACTTTCCAGTCGATCATAATCACGACAGCAAAGCTGGTAAGAACTCCTTTTCCACCTTTAAATTTAAAATACAAAGGCCAGTTATGACCTATAATTGCTCCTATTCCAGCAGACATAAGACCGTCATTACCCAACAAAAAATATCCTAACAGGCATGCGATTATACCTTTAAACACATC